>JAVERU010000038.1:0-23376 GCA_034006965.1 Tenuifilaceae bacterium | reverse complement strand
AGTCCCCATAGGGTTATCAGGGCTAGTGCAGCGCCCAAAGCCTTGGGTGGGTTCCAACTTTTTATTTTTAGCTTGCACACCAGGTCAACTATGGGCTTGCCCATGAGCGATAGTACCGCCGAGATAATTACGTAGCTAACTATGCTGCTGAAGTACCAAAGCAAAAACAGCACAATGGCAAGGCCTGTTCCAAGGATTATATATCGCGCTAATTTGTTCATAGCAGTTGTGTTTCAAAGTTTTGAGCTCATTGCCAAGTTGTATACGGTATTGTAAAATTAGTTGTTTTGATTGACAATTGCACGAAATGTTTTCCGATATAGCTAAATAGGCCATGAAACGTTTATAGTTTTGCGGCATACTTTTCTTAGAATGCTCGTTAAACCAAAACTTCATACTAATATCAAAAGCACGTTCAATTAAACATACACTAAAGTCTTTAAATGCTAAACGATTTTATTCTTACTCACAAGGGCGAATTGGCAGCCCTAATCACCGCATTTTTCTGGACCATTACAGCTCTAGCCTTCGAGTCGGCTGGTAAAAAGATTGGATCGCTACAGGTGAACCTTATTAGGCTTACCATGGCTTTTGTTTTTCTTAGCATCTTCTCGTGGTTTATGCGTGGCGTAATCTTCCCAACCGATGCCAGCGTACACAACTGGGTTTGGCTATCTATCTCAGGGTTGGTGGGTTTTGTGCTAGGCGATTTGGTGCTTTTTCAAGCATACGTTGTGGTGGGAGCTCGTATATCGATGCTTATCATGGCCTTGGCGCCAGGCGTAGCCGCGCTAATCGGTTGGGCTTGGCTGGGCGAAACCGTAACCCTTAAGCAAGGTATTGCCATGCTGCTTACCTTTTCGGGCATTGCCATGGTAATACTTCGCCGGGAAATTCACGATCCAGAGAAACCAAAAGCTCGTCGAAAGGTGCAATTCTCATATCCAATTGCTGGTTTGCTTCTAGCCTTTGGCGGAGCAGTAGGGCAGGGTGGTGGCTTGGTGCTAAGCAAGTACGGAATGGCCGACTATGACGTTTTCTCGGCTGTTCAAATCCGTGTTCTTACTGGGGTAGTTGGGTTTGCGCTTATTTTTACATTTTTAGGTAGATGGAAAAAGCTATCAGAGGCGTTAAAGAACCGACGGGCTATAAGCCGCACGGCCATTGGTGCTTTCTTTGGCCCTTTCCTAGGCGTGTCGTTCTCCCTTTGGGCCGTTAAGTTTACCACTACGGGCGTGGCCTCGGCGCTAATGTCCATTGTGCCAGTGCTAATCATTCCATTCTCGGTACTAATAATGAAGGAGAGGTTTAACCCCAAGGAGCTACTCGGTGCATTTGTGACTATCTTAGGCGTATTCCTTTTCTTCATGTAGCGCTGAACCGCTTTACAAAATACCGCATTGCAAACCCAATGGCAAGAAGTGCTACCCCCGAAATAATTACGCTTAGGGGCAGTGATATCGACATGGCTATACATCCCACAAGCCCAAGGTAGGGAACTGCCTTGCTGTACAGCTGCTGTTGGTTTGGCTGCCTAATGGCAGCAATATTTGTGATGCTATAGTACAGCAGAATGGTAAAGGTGGCTGCTCGTACAACGAAATCAAAGGTTCCCAGAGTAGTTATTGCAAGTATTACTACGCTTGTAAAAAGTATGCCGATATGCGGTACCGATGTTTTGCTGTGTATTTTCTCAAATAAATGTGGTAGGTCGTTGCGCCGCCCCATGGCCAAAAGCATACGGCTAATCCCAAGTATTTGGCTAAGTAGAACCCCCAGCATAGCGGTTGATGCTCCAATGGTGATTATTACGCTTATTGCGGGTGCACTCATCGCCTCCGATGCTACTTGTAGTGGCGATTTGCTCTGCGACATTCCCTCGGCACCAATGGCGCCTGTGGCAACAACCGACACAGCTGCATAAAGCACAATGGCGCTGGTAATTGTGATGATTACAGCACGTGGGATGGTTTTCTTGGGCTCCACCACCTCCTCGGCCAGAGTCGCTATTCGCGCATATCCAGTAAAGGCAAAGAAAAGAATGGCTGTCGATTCGGCAATCCCCATGATGCCAAAGGGTGCAAACGGAGTGAAGTTGCTAGCCTTAACGGAGCCAATTCCACCTACAATAAAGTAGAGCAGCGAGAGGAGGGTCACCAGCACAATGATTTGGTTTACCGTACCGGCCTTTTTTATACCCACAAGATTTGCAATAGTAAGTACCACCACGGCAACTATGGAGTAGGTAAGCGGTGTAAACGCTGGCACCAGCTGATGAAAGTAGCTGCCAAACCCAATGGCCACTATACCTGCAGCTGATAGCTTGCTGATTATAAACATCCAACCTGCCGAAAATCCAAACGATGGATTTAGTAGCTGGTAACCATATTCGTATGTCCCTCCCGATTGTGGGTATACTGCTGCCAGCTGGGCAGAGCTAAGCCCATTAAACGAGGCGATTAGCCCCGCAATCATCAGCCCAACAATAAACGATGCCCCCGATACCCCAGCGGCTACGCCAGTAACCACAAATATCCCAGCGCCTATAATGGCTCCAAGTCCAACGCCAACGGCATCGTTAAGCCCTAAAACTCGTTTTAAACTATTTGGTTTGCTCATATTTGTTTTCTGTTTTGCTACTTTCTCGATTGTATCAACTTGTCAACCGATAGGTTTCCGGCTCCATATATTATGAGGTATATCAAAAGCATAGTCATGGCAAAATCGGTTCGCGAGTCATGCGCCATTTTCCAAAATCCATGATTTAGCAGAATGGGTATTTTTGTGGTGACAATGGCTGTTGCCATAATGGTAAGCAGCGGAATGGAGGCAAGCCTTGTGAGTAATCCTGTTAGTATCATAGCTCCACTTGCTACCTCAAATGATGCAACAAAGTAGGCCAAAAGCTCTGGGTTTGAAAACCCAATGCTTTCAAATCGTCCAACACCCACCAGCTCAGGGAACAAAAACTTTTGAATACCCTCCGAGAGGAATAACAGCCCAACCACAATTCTCGGAATCAACGATCTTTTATCGTTATGGCTGGTTATAATTGTGGTAAGTAATCGGTTTAAAACTTTCATATTGCTTCGGTTTGTAAATGTAAAGTATTCAACATGTATCGATGTTAGGTAATGGTTATGATAATGTTAATATAGTGTTAATCAGATGTTTTGCGATGGGTTTGTGTGAATAACAAATTTCCTATTTGATTTGTTTCTTCAAAGTAGTGGATTTGTATACTTTGCTTACGTTAGCCCAATGCATCAAAAACCTTTTAATTCATATGCAAAAAATCCCTTACCTTTGGTTGGCAGTTGCAATTAAACCAATTGCAAGCAATGCCCATCAAACCATGAGCTGAAAATTAAAATCAATTCAAATAATTAACTAACATCACCATGAAAAAAATCTTTAGAAACCTTGGGTTGCTTGGGATGCTGGCGCTTGTGCCATTCATCTCGAATGCATACGAGGATGCGCGGATGATGCGCTACCCCGACATCAATGGCAACCAGATTGTATTTGTTTATGCTGGCGATATTTGGACCGTAGATGCCAATGGTGGCGATGCGCGGCAGCTCACCTCGCATAAAGGGCTTGAGCTATTCCCCAAAATTTCGCCCGATGGCAAGTGGATTGCCTTTTCGGCTGAGTACAGCGGTTCACGCCAGGTATACATTATGCCCTCGCAGGGTGGCACCCCACAGCAGCTTACCTACTACAACGATGTGGGTGAGATGCCTCCTCGTGGTGGGTACGACTACGTAGTGCTGGGCTGGACCCCCGACAGCAAAAAGGTTTTCTTCCGTGCCAACCGCACCCCCTACGGCGACCGTATGGGCAAGTACTTCACCATCAGTATCGAGGGTGGGCTAGAGGAGGAGCTACCCATACCCCACGGCGGATTTGCCGACCTTTCGCCCGATGGGAAAAAGGTTGTATTTACTTACATCGACAGGGAATTCCGCACATGGAAACGATACAAAGGTGGTCGTGCATCGAACCTTTGGATATACGACCTGGAGAAGAATCACTCCGAGGAGATTACCGACTTCAAAGGAACCGACCATATCCCCACTTGGCATGGCGATAAGATCTACTTCGCTTCCGATCGCGATCTTTGGCTTAACATTCACAGCTACGATGTGAAAACCAAGGAGGTTAAGCAAATAACCAAGCACGATAAGTTTGACGTGATGTGGCCCAGCGGAACTAACGGCCAGCTTGCCTACGAGGTGGGCGGACATCTTTACAAGCTAAACCTTGCAACGGAGGAAACCGAGCGTGTGAAGGTGAATATCCGCTACGACTACGCCAACACTCTTCCATATCATAAGAACGTAAAGGACAACATCCATAGTTCGGCCATTTCGCCAAGTGGTAACCGCGTGCTATTCGATGCTCGTGGCGATATCTTCTCGGTGCCCGCTGGTGACGGAACTACTATCAACCTGACAAATACTCAGGGCGTGCGCTCGGTTTACCCACAGTGGTCGCCCGACGGCAAGTGGATTGCATACTACTCCGATGAGACTGGCGAGTACGAGGTGTATCTGCTCGAGAATAAGGAGAATGCAACTCCAAAGCAAATTACTAAGAACTCCAAGGGCTGGAAGTATGCAGCCACCTGGTCGCCCAACAGCAAGATGCTGGTTTTCTTCGACAGGTCGATGCGCCTGCAGCTGCTCGATGTTGAGTCGGGTAAGCTAACGGTGATTGATACCCCAACCTCCGACGAAATCCGCAGCTACAGCTTCTCACCCGACTCGCGCTGGGTAACCTATACCAAGAATGGCTTGAATGGTCAGGGAGGCATTTGGGTTTACAACGTGGAGACCGACAAAACCCAACAGCTAACCGACAATACCTTTAGCGATAGGAATCCTGTATTCTCCAATTGTGGCAACTACATCTTTTTTGCCTCAAATCGCGATTTCAATCTAAACTTCTCCGACTTCGAGTTCAACTATCTGTACAATAGGGCTACTCGCCTGTATGCCATTGCGCTACGCCACGATAGCCCCCGCCTATTTGAACCCAAGGAGACTGTTGAGCCTGCCGGAAACGAGGAGAAAAAGGATGAGCCTAAAAAGGATGTTACCGTTACCATCGATTTTGATGGAGCGAACCAGCGTATTATGGCCTTCCCCCTTTCCTCTGGCGGATACTGGAATTTACAACCTGTTGATAATGGCTTGGTGTACTTCAACGACGAGGGTATGCAGCGCTACAATGTGAATGAGCAGAAGAACGAGCTGATCATGGCCGGAATTCGTGGAGCAACCGTATCGGCCGATGGCAAGAAGTTCCTGTACCAAAGCCGTGGCGATTACGGAGTGGCATCGCTTGCTCCAAACCAATCGGCAGGCACGGGCAAACTCGACCTGAGCAATATGGACATGCGCATTGAGCCCCGCAAGGAGTGGGAGCAAATTTTTGTGGATGGCTGGCGTATCTTCCGCGATTTCTTTTACGTGGCCAACCTGCACAATGTCGACTGGGATGAATTCCGCCAGAAGTATGGCGAGATGCTACCATACCTAAACCACCGCTTTGACCTCGACTATATTTTTGGTGAAATGATTGCCGAAACTAACACGGGTCATGCCTATGTCAACTATGGCGATTTTGAACGTGTTACCCGTGTTGAGACCGGATTGCTTGGGGCCAAGCTTGCCGCTGATAACAGGAGTAAGCGTTATATCATCAGTAAGATATACGAAGGAGAGAACTGGAACCCATCACGTCGTTCGCCGCTAACTGAGCAGGGAATAGATATTAAGGAGGGTGAATATCTTATCCAAATTGATG
This sequence comes from Tenuifilaceae bacterium, assembly GCA_034006965.1. Lineage (GTDB taxonomy): Bacteria > Bacteroidota > Bacteroidia > Bacteroidales > Tenuifilaceae > Perlabentimonas. The sequence goes on along the minus strand of JAVERU010000038.1, from coordinate 17,562 downwards.
GGCAAGATGTAACAACAACCCAGAACCCATACAAATTTTTGGAGAATAAGGTGAACAAGGCCGTTCGCTTAACCGTGAATAGCAAGCCCACAACACAGGGCGCACGTACCTATACCATAAGGCCAATATCCAGCGAGCAGGAGCTAATGTATCTCGATTGGGTGAACTCGCGCCGCGCTATGGTCGATAAGCTGTCGGGTGGTCGTATTGGCTACATGCACGTACCCAACACTGCTGTTGAGGGGAATCGTGAGCTACACCGTGGGATGTATGCCTACCATCATAAGGATGCGCTTATTATCGACGAGCGTTTCAATGGCGGTGGATTTATCCCCGACCGTATGGTTGAACTGCTAAGCCGCGAAACCCATGCCCATTGGCATAGGGCAGGGCTACCACACCCAATGCGTACCCCTGGTGTGGCGCATGATGGGCCAAAGGCTATGCTAATTAACCAGTACGGCTCGTCGGGTGGCGATGCATTCCCCTACTTCTTCCGTCAAAAGAACTTGGGCACCATTATCGGCTCGCGCACTTGGGGTGGACTGGTTGGTATGAGTGGCAATGCCTCGCTTATGGATGGTGGCTACATTGCCGTTCCTCGCTTTGGAATTTACAACGATAAGGGCGAATGGATTATTGAGGGAATTGGTGTATACCCCGATATTGAGGTGGTTGACGAACCTCACAAGCTGGCCAAGGGGCAAGACCCAATACTGGAGAAAGCCATTGAGGTTCTGCTTAAGCAGCTGGAGGAAAATCCTCCCAAAAAATGGCCTGTACCTGCCGATCCCGACCGCAGCGGTTGGATTGAGGTAGAGATACAGTAAATCATTATCTTTAGATAGCAGAATGCCCCGGAAGTTTTTTCGGGGCATTTTTGTTTGCCATGAAGAAACGGTTTGAGTTTTACTAATACTTAGGTATCCTGTTGTAACGTGCTGGTTGCTGAGCTTGTCGAAGCAACCTTGTGATGACTATCTTATCTATTAGAAAATTATAATTAGATAGTTTTTAAGGGACTAACTTACTTCTTCTTCCCAAAGTAGTAATGCAGGCTTAGCCCGCCGTAACCCCCAAACTTATCCTCATCGCGAAGCATCGTTCCCCATCGCTTGTTGGTTATGTAGTATAGGCTCGTTTCAACGGTAATGCTAATTGTTTCGTTTCTCGGGGTTTCTGGAAATCGCAAAACCCAAGGGAATGTTGAACCCCAGTCGAAGTAGTTTTGGCTATAGTATCTCTGGAAGTTCATAATGCCTCCCAATCCAAAGTAAAAGTTAGAGTTTTCGGTTCTAAAGAATCTTCGGTTTACAACACTAGGTTGGTTTCGGCTCGCCTGTAAATCTGCGAAGCGTTAAATCCATAGCCCTGCCTGAATATCATACCATAGTTCTTCGATGGACTGGTTATGAGCGAGAGGTTCAGAGGTTGTACATCCTCTCCAAAGTTTACAAACCCTCCAATTCCTACTTGAGCAAACGAAAATGACGACATTGCTAGTAAAAGTGCTGCGGCAAATAATGTTTTTTTATACGGGTTTAGTGTTGGTGTAATCAAATGTAAACCTAAGTTTTGATAAGTATTTGCTGGGTTAACGTTCAGCAACACCGTTTAGCTGTTTTTTGTTCTTTGCCATCGAAGTGTTAATGGCGGTTAACACAAATGAAGAGTTGTGCGAGTGATTTCTATTTATGTGGAGTTACCTTTTTTAATCTGTCCTCTTTTTGCAAATAATCAACAAACACACCCGAATAATAAATAGTTCCCAGCAAATGCTAGATACATATTTTATTATAAGCTGGAAAATTTCACATTGTGGCCAAATCCTAAACTATAAAATTATGAATTGTAAAATAAGCATTATTTCAAGGGGCATTACAGGCGTTTGCATTGCGTTAGCGTTGTTTTTAGTATCAATATCGACAGATGCTCAGCAGAGGCTTACGTTTACCCATATTGTTGAGGCTCAGTATACTTTATCAGCAGGAGCCAACACATTTGCTGCAAAGGCTACGACGCTTAATGTGAGTGGTTCTGCCGAGGCAGTAGGTACCCCCTCGTCCATAAGGGATGGCTCTGGCAATATCCACATTGTTTTTATTGATAAGGTTGCAGGAGATCAGTACGTTTTACGGTATGTAAGGCAAAAGGGTAGTTCGTGGGAATCTGCCGAGGTAGATCGCTTGGGTTCGGCATCGCAAGAGGACGGACGCTTTAGCTGGGGATTAGAAAAGCAGATTCCATCGCTAGCCATTGACAATAATGGGACACTTCATTTCACTTATTTCAAGGTGGAGTCCAGCAGCATTAAGCTGTACTGTGGATCAATAAACTTAGCCCAGGGTGCGGTCTCTAAAGCAGCTGTTGAGACAATCTCTTCCAATACCAGCTATCAGAATGGATTGGCCATTGACAGGCAAAATATCATTCATATTAGCTACCATAACGAGGGGCTTAAGTATGCCAACAACAAGTCGGGGCGTTTTGTGCCAACCATGCTCAAGGCTAACGAGGACAATAAGCCTAACTTCATAGAACGCGGGGTAAACTCCACCATGCTTATTCAGCCCAATGGCGACATTCTTATTCCTTACCAAGGGACTCATCATCGAAACTGGGTTGTGGTGGCCGAGTTCCTCGACTGTCAGGCATACTCCGGTGGGGTTTGGAAAAATATGGGTATTGTGGGAAGCCTTGGAACGCTAAACACCAATGGGTTTAATATCTTCATGGAGAATGGCTCACCCACGCTTTATCACTATGCGGGAGGGACCCTAGGCTATGCGCAGTATACTGGCCGATGGACCAAAAGAACCTTTGGCCTCGGTAGCGAGACGCTCTCATCGGCATTAAGCGCAACGGCAACTAGTAATGGGAAATCGGTGGTGGCTTGGTACTCGAGAAATGGAGACCTGTTCGTATCGCACCGCAATGGGGATAGCTGGATCAGCAAATTGGTTGGTGGAATTAAGCAGTATGGTGATGCATTCCCAATTGTTGTTCCCAGCACAAACGGTAAGGTTGAGGTTTTTGTTAGGGCAAATGTGCAGGGTAAAGGAACTTTGGTTAGAGTGGTTGAGAGGTAGACCTTTCAATCCCGAATTGAAAAGGGGAAATCGCCTCGATTTCCCCTTTTCTTCTGTGTGGTGTGCATGTTTAGTTGCTATACCTAATCCACTTCCAAATCTCGCCCCAGCTGTGCTTTTTACCGTAAAGCAAAATGCCGGTTCGGTACACCTTAGCAGCAAGCCAGGTCATAAAAATAAATGTAACAACCAGCAAACTTCCCGACAGGATAAGCTCCCAGGTGGGAACACCGTAGGGTAGGCGGGTAATCATCACTATGGGTGAGGTGAATGGAATCATCGAGAACCAGAACGATATGGCTCCATCGGGCGATCGCAATCCGCTAACCATAACAACAATGGCGAGGATTAGCGGGATGGTAATGGGCAGCATCAGCTGCTGTGTATCGGCTTCGTTCTCGACTGCCGAGCCTACAGCAGCAAACATTGCGGCGTAAAGTAAATATCCTCCAATAAAGAAGAAGATGAACCCTCCAATTATCAGCGCAAAGTTTACGTTGGATAGGGCGCCCATCATCTCGCTAACAAAGTCGTCGTTGGCGGCTGCGGTGTCGGGTATAACCTGTGCGCCACCCTGTGCCTCCATAATGCTGGTTACCATCTGCTTGTTGGTATCGGCGGTGTCGGATTTATCCATCAAAAGGGATGTTCCAACAGTTACCAAACCAAAGGTTAAAATTATCCAAAGCACAATTTGCACAAGGCTTACGGCCGCAATACCTAGTATTTTGCCCATCATCAGCTGGAACGGCTTAACCGACGAAACGATAACCTCAACTATGCGGCTGCTCTTCTCCTCAATCACACCACGCATTACCTGGTTGCCAAAGAGGAAGATAAGCATATATACCATGAAGCTAAGTATGTAGGCTAACCCCATGGCCAGCTCAGTTGAGCTCTCCTTGGCTTCGCCATCTTTTGTCCATTTAATGGTGCGAACCCTTACTGAGGTTTTGATATTGTTTAGAATCTCATCTAAATTCTCGATATCGTACGACATCAACTTTTGCGACTCTATCTCATTTTTTAGAGCGCTCGATATGTGCGATGTGATATCTATGGAAGGTTGCTTGTCGGAGTATAGCACCACGGCATCGGGGGTGCTGGCCACCATTTTGCCGATGAAAAGCACGGCGTAGTAGTTCGACTCATGAAAGGTTTCCTTAATATCATCAACTTCCACATCATGCAGAAAGGTGAACTTTAGGTACTCCGTTTCGGGTATTTTACCTTCAAATATCCCTGCATCATCAATAACTGCAATATGCCTCTCGTTCTTATCCTCAAGGGTAGCAATTACAGCGGGTACAATCATTAGCGCCGCAAACAGGATGGGCGTAAGGATGGTCATTATGATGAACGATTTCTTCCTTACCCTTGTAAGAAATTCACGCTCAAGCACTAGCATTATTTTGTTCATAGCTCAATAATTTTCAGGGTGATGATTACTTAAGCCCATGGGCTTTATTATACTCCTGGACCACTTGTATAAAGATATCGTTCATGCTGGGCACAGCTTGCTTAAACCCAAGAATTTCGGCCACGGGAATAATTTTTTTTAGCAGCCGGTTATCCTCGGAGTAGTTGTGCACCTTAACCTGAGCATTAACTATACCAGATTCCTCTTTATGGCTAAGTAGTTCGTAGTTTGAACCAAGGTTCTCCCTAACTTTCTCAATATCGCCCTTTAGTAATAGCTCAAAAACATTGCTGCCGTAGCTTTGCCTAATCTTATCGATTGGGCCACTAAGAATGTTCTTCGACTTGTTGATAAGCGTGATATGGTCGCACATCTCCTCAACGCTGCCCATGTTGTGGGTCGAGAAGATTACCGTTGCGCCATTCTTCTTCAGGTCAAGTATTTCGTTCTTAATGAGGTTGGCATTGATGGGGTCGAATCCGCTAAAGGGTTCATCGAAGATTAGTAGCTTGGGATTGTGAATAACCGTTACCACGAACTGAATCTTCTGGGCCATACCTTTCGACAGTTCCTCAATTTTCTTGTCCCACCAGCCCTGGATCTCCATTTTCTCGAACCAGAACTTAAGCCTTTTTAGCGCATCGTGCCGGCTAAGCCCTTTTAGGCGCGCAAGGTAAAGTGCCTGTTCGCCAACTTTCATTTTTTTGTATAGGCCGCGTTCTTCAGGCAGATAGCCAATGCTGTATATGTCATCGGCTTTCATCGGCCGGCCGTTAAATTCAACACTCCCCTTATCGGGGCCCGTAATCTGGTTGATAATACGGATAAGGGTTGTTTTCCCGGCGCCATTGGGGCCAAGTAACCCGTATATGCTCCCCTCGGGCACCGAAATGCTTACATCGTCGAGCGCCAGGTGAGTGGCAAAGCGCTTCTCGATGTTACTTGTAGTTAGGATGTTCATGCTGCGTATATTATAGTTGGTTTTTACTGGCTTCAAAATTAGTTTGATTTTGACTAATAATACACCATTTCAGTAAAAATTAGAATGAATACTCAATGTTATACCTATTTTGACATAGCCTATTGAGCTAGTGATAAAGCTGTTGTTCTCTCGAAACCTTACATAACGACCTATTGTATAGCTAATTGTGATCATTTTGGCATCCCATTGAGTATCCATAAAAATTTGATAAAAACAGGTGAGGTCATTTTATTGATTTTCATTAATGGCCGAAAAGAAATGATAAGATTCTTTACTTCCTGCCTCACTAAGTCATTCAGAGCAAGACGAAGTGAAGCGAAGAACTGTTAGCTCGCCGAAGGCAATCTAATAATACCTTTAAAGTTTTTGTCGGTCACTTGTGATTGATTCTAATCAGTAGCAACAAAACGTTAAACCAATTAGTGTGTTAAGTATCTATAGGTTAGTATAAATTCAACTTTATTTACCCCTCACTAATACCTATAGTACCTATGAGATACTTTTTGAGCCTTACGCTTATATTAACCTTCCTGTCGATACAAATTTCAATTGCTCAGCAAAGCATTTTCGATCAGATGAACGATCCTTTTTTTGGCGAGTCATGTACCAGCATCCTAGTTGGTAAAAAAGCTTCAACCGATGGATCGGTAATAACTAGTCATACCTGCGATGGTCGCTATCGCACTTGGGTGACCATTGAAAAGGGACAGAAGTATGAGCGCGATATAGTAACAGCAATATATAAGGGTTTGCTAAAAACCGAAACGCCTTGGGATATGCGCAACGTGGAAAAGGTTGGCGAAATTCCCCAAGCCAAAGAAACCTTTACCTTCCTAAATACTGCCTATCCGTGTATGAATGAGAAGCAGTTGGCCATTGGCGAAACAACTATTACGGGGAAGAAGGAGTTGGTGAACGAAAACGGCATGTTTCTGATTGAGGAGCTGCAACGTATTGCCCTGCAGCGTTGCTCAACCGCTCGCGATGCCATTAAGCTAATTGGGGAGCTAATAAAGAATTATGGCTATGGCGATTGGGGTGAGTGCATAACCATTGCCGATACCAAGGAGGTTTGGCAAATGGAAATTTTTGGCGAGGGCCCCGACAATATAGGCGGGGTATGGGCAGCACAGCGAATCCCCGATAACCATGTAGGTATTTCGGCTAACATCCCTCGCATTGGCGAAATTAATCTAAAGGATAAGGAACACTTCATGGCCTCGGATAATGTTTTTGATGTGGCTAAAAGGATGGGCTTTTGGGATGGTAAATCAACCTTTAAATATTGGCAGGCTTACGGAACAGGTAAAAAACCCTTCGCCATTCGCGATTACTTTGTGCTTAATGCTTTAGCGCCATCACTTAACCTCAGCTACGAGGCCGATGAGTTGCCATTCTCGGTTAAGCCCGACAAAAAGGTTTCTGTTCAGGATGTGATTGCTCTATACCGCGAAACCTACGAGGGAACAGAGTACGATATGACTCAAAATCTTAAATCCATCAAAAAAACTTACAACGATAAGCGTGAGGTGACTAGTGTCGATACCGTATTATCGCCCATAGCTCAGCCTTGGTTAACCACCAATGCTCGCAACCTATATAATTTCCTTGATGAGGATGCGGTGGAGTTTTATCGTACCGTGGCCGTATCGTGGTGCTCGTACTCGCAAATAGTTCAGCTGCGCGACTGGCTACCCGATGCCATTGGCGGAGTGGCTTGGTTCTCGTTCGATAACCCAGGTCAAAGCCCTAGGATTCCCATCTTTTCTGGTACAACCGAGTTGCCCGAGAGTTTTAACTACTGCGGACAAAAGCGTCATCGTGCCGATGCTGCCATTTGGCAGTACCGTAAGGCCAACAGGCTGGCCACGCTGGCTTGGCAAGATACCCGCGAGGGGATGATGGAAGAGGTTGCTCATTTCGAAAGTAAGGCTGCAATGGAGATTGAATTTCTAGAGCAGAAAGTTCAATATCTGGCAAAGGCGAATAAGAACGAGGAGATTCAAAAGATGCTAACCCGTTATACCCGCGATTTTGCTGGCGCAACTATGCTACGTTGGAGTGAGTTGGAGGATGAGTACTGGGGTCGGTTTGGACTGGGGTTTTAGCTGGCTTGTTTAATGAACAATTACGGGAGCATTTACGCTCCCTTTTCTACTTATAGCGTTTTATTAAATCCTTGGCTATCTCCTCAGCATTATAAACGCTGAACTCTTTCTCATATTCAATCAATCCCCGCCGCTCCTCAATGCTGCGGTTGTAGGCTTTATCGTAGTACCAAAGCAGTATGCGCGTTGCCTCGTGAAAGTTCCCGCTCTCAATGGATTCAACGGCATGCTTTGCGTTATCGCCACCCAACCGCTTGGTTATCTTGCTAATGGCGTGGATTAGCTCCTCCTTGCTGAACAGGGAGTACTCCTTTACCAGCCGCTCAATGCGTTGGTCTAGGGCTAAATCGACCTTTACCAATGGGCTGAAGTGCATTCTAGTGTAAAAGTCATGCGGAATAAATACGTGACCAATGCACATCGACTCATCCTCAACCCAAATGGTGCGGTTGATATCAAAATCTTTGATGGCCCAGAATAGGTTGTTCTCAAACTGTTCGGTGGTAGGCTGTGGTGCGCGACCTAACCCACCAAAAACCGAACCTTTATGGTCGGCTAGGCCTTCCAGGTCGATTACTTGCTCACCTAGTTCCTGCATTTTAAGCAGTAGCTCAGTTTTTCCGCTGCCAGTGCAGGCTGTAATCACCTTAAAGCTCCAATCTCTTTTAATTACCGATGCAGCAAATCGTCTAAAACCCTTGTAGCCACCGTTAACCGTTGCTGCTGGTATGCCGGCAGTGTTCATTAGCCAAGCAAACGATGCGGAGCGCATCCCCCCGCGCCAGCAGTGCACAATGAGCTTGTCGGTGTATTTAATTTTACTAGCCTGCTTTACCAAGCTCGACATTTTTGGCCCCACAATATCCAACGCTCTAAGCATTGCCTTTTCGCGGCTTGCCCTTTTATACAGCGTACCCACCTCGGCACGCTCATCGTTGGAGAAAAGGGGGATATTGATGGCGCCTGGGATGTGGCCAGCGTCAAACTCAGCAGGTGTACGTACATCTACAATGGGATTGCCTTGGGCAGTGGTAAATAGCTCGTTTGGCTCTATGGGTTTCACTTATCGTTGTTTAGTGTTACTTATATCTATGGGCAGAAAAGTATTTGGTGCTTTTCAATCGGTTGGTTGATGAATTAAACCAGAAACACGGATTATTGCTGTGCTGCAAGTAATCCGTGTTACCGACTAGCGTATCGTAGGCTAATCAAAGAAACTTCGCATCCGTTCAAAGAAATTCTTTTCGCTCGAATCGGGTGCCGGAGTAAAATTATCCGATTTGCTCAATTTTTCTAGTGCTGCCTTTTCCTCCTTCGACAGGTTTTTGGGTACCCATACGTTGATGCTAACCAACAGGTCGCCTCGGCCGTAGCCGTTCACATCGGGTAGGCCTTTGCCTCGAAGTCGGAGCACCCGCCCTGGTTGAGTTCCGGGCTCTATCTTAATCTTCACCTTGCCGTCAACGGTTGGTATTTCCACTGGTGTCCCCAGCGCAGCCTCGGTAAAGCTTAGGTATAGGCTATATATTATATCGTTGCCATCGCGGGTAAGGTTCGGATCCTTCTCCTCCTCGATAAGCACTAGCAAATCGCCATTAACACCGCCACGGCGGGCTGCATTTCCCTTTCCCGAAACCGACATCTGCATACCCTCGGCAACGCCAGCGGGTATTTTGATGGTGATTACCTCGGCATCGCGCACCACTCCCTCGCCTGAGCAGCTGGTACAGCGGTCGGTAATCATTTTGCCCTCGCCATTACAGGTGGGGCAGGGCGATGTGGTTTGCATTTGGCCCAGCAAGGTATTGGTTACGCGGGTTACATACCCCGATCCTCTACACGTGGAGCAGGTGGAGTACGATGAACCATTGGCAGCCCCCGTTCCCGAGCACGACTTACAGCTCACGTACTTATTTACCTTGATTTTTTTCTCAACCCCATTGGCAATCTCCGACAGGTTAAGCTTAACCTTAACCCTAAGGTCGGAACCCTTGTTTACTCTGCGGGAGCTGCGACCTCCCCCACCAAAACCGCCAAATCCACCGAATGCACTGCCAAAGTGTCCTCCAAAAATGTCGCCAAACTGCGAGAAGATATCATCCATGGTCATCCCACCACCGCCAAATCCGCCAGAGCCACCGTTCATACCGGCATGGCCAAACTGATCGTAGCGCGCCCGCTTATTGTCATCGCTAAGCACTTCGTAAGCCTCGGCTGCCTCCTTAAAGTTCTCCTCAGCCGTATGGTCGCCCGGATTTTTATCGGGGTGATACTTGATGGCCATCTTGCGATAGGCCTTCTTTATTTCGTCCTTGCTGGCGCTTTTTGATACGCCTAATACCTCGTAGTAATCTCTTTTTGACATCTATCGCTCTTAATGTATTATCTTACTCTCCAATTACAACCTTCGAGAAACGTACCACCTTATCGTTAAGCATATACCCTTTCTCCACTACATCAACTATTTTGCCTTTAAGCTTATCCTCGGGGGCAGGAATTTTGGTGATAGCATCATGCCTATCGGTATCCAGCTCAAGCCCTATGGCCTCAATTTCCTTAACCCCGTTGCCCTTAAGGAACTCAAGAAATTTTCCGTGGATAAGGGTTAGCCCCTGCTTCATGGCTTCAATATCGGTTGCCGTTTCGCTATGTTTAATGGCGCGCTCAAAGTCATCAATCAACGGAAGAATCCCTTTAATCACGTCCTCAGAACCATACTTAATCAAATCCATTTTCTCGCGTTGGGTACGCTTGCGGAAGTTGTCGAACTCGGCCGAAAGCCTTACGTATTTATCTTTGGCTTCATCGAGCTGCTTCTGCAGCTCTTCTATTGGGTCAAGCTCTTTGGACTCCTCCTGCTCCATGGCACTTGCCTTGTCCTCTTCCGTTTTATCGTTAACCTTGGGGGCAGCATCGGTTTGGCTACCTGGCTCTTGCTCTGGTGTTTCTACCTCTTGTTCGGTTGTTTTAGCTGTTTTTTTCTTGTTCATATCCAGTGTCTATTTTTATCATACTGAAGGTTGCCAAATACAAAAGACTTGCCAATGGCAAAACCCAGTCATTTTGGCATACTTCTCGGTTGCTCCCCGATAAGGCTTGCAAAGATTTAATCCTTGCGAACAATTTGTGCTCCCAGCGCATTGAGTCGCTCTTCAATTTGTTGATAGCCCCTATCAATCTGCTCAATATTGTGAATAACGCTGGTGCCATCGGCCGATAGGGCTGCGATAAGCAGAGCAACACCCGCTCTGATATCGGGCGAAACCATAGAGGTTGCCCTTAGCTGCATTTGATGGTTGTGCCCAATAACGGTTGCTCTGTGCGGGTCGCAAAGGATAATTTGAGCACCCATATCGATAAGCTTATCCACGAAGAACAGGCGGCTCTCAAACATCTTTTGATGAATAAGCACAGAGCCCTTGGCCTGCGTGGCCACCACTAGAAATACGCTGAGCAGGTCGGGGGTAAGGCCGGGCCATGGCGCATCGGCTATGGTCATGATGGAGCCATCGATAAAGGTTTCAATCTCGTAGTTATCCTGAGTTGGAACGTATATATCGTCGTCTACCCTTTCGAACTTAATACCTAACCGCTTAAACGAGCTGGGGATAATCCCAAGGTTGTCGTACGATACATTTTTTATGGTGATTTCGCTCCGCGTCATGGCGGCAAGGCCAATGAACGAGCCAATCTCAATCATGTCGGGGAGGATGGTGTGCTCGGTTCCACCTAGCGAGTCAACCCCCTCGATGGTTAGTAGGTTTGAGCCTACACCGCTAATCTTGGCGCCCATCCGGTTTAGCATCTTGCATAGCTGCTGAAGGTAAGGTTCGCAGGCAGCGTTGAATATGGTGGTTTTCCCTGGGGTAAGCACTGCTGCCATAACTATGTTGGCAGTTCCGGTAACTGAGGCTTCATCGAGCAGCATGTAGGCACCTTTCAGGTTGTCGCCCTTCACCTCGTAAAAGCTTTGCTTTTGGTTAAAGGTAAAGGTGGCGCCCAGATTCTGAAATCCTACGAAGTGGGTATCAACCCTACGACGGCCGATCTTATCGCCTCCGGGCTGGGGGATGTAGCCCACGCCAAATCGGCCAAGCATAGGGCCTACAATCATAATTGATCCCCTAAGCGCAGCTGCCTTAGCTTTAAACTCATCGGTTTTTAGGTACTCAAGGTCTACATTCTTAGCCCTAAAGGTACACTCTGATGTTGATAGGCGGTTTACCTCAACCCCCATCAGCTCGATAAGCTCAATGAGCTTGTTTACATCCCTGATGTTGGGAATATTCTTGATAGTAACCTTTTCGGGGGTTAGCAAAACAGCACATAGTATTTGTAGCGCTTCGTTTTTAGCCCCCTGTGGGGTGATCTCGCCCTTAAGGCGTTTGCCTCCAGCTATTTCAAAGGTTGCCATAATGAAACTTATTTTTTACGGGGTTGGAACTTTTTGCGTGGTTTGTATGGTACACTTTCTTTTACCTGGTTGAACTTGAAGTCGGCAGCTAATGTTAGCTTCCCGTTGCTTAGTTCGGCCATATCACGGATAATATCTTCGTCCGACACCGAGTCCTTATTCCATATCAGGTACGATTTTTTCATATGATTGGCAATAAGCCTGGTTAGCGCCTCTTTTAGCTCGCCCTCCTCCATCTCAATGGCTTGTTCAATCATTAGAGAGATTGAACGGCCATAGTGCTTGTACTTTATGGGATGCGAAGGGTAGGGCACCTGCTTGGGTTTTTCGTAGATCACCGAAGCCTCGGGCTTTGGGTAGGGCGAATCGATATCGAGGTTAAAATTGGCCATGATGTGCAGGTGATCCCAGAGCTTATGCTTAAAATCGTTGATGTCGCGCAGGTGGGGGTTCATATTGCCCATTACAGCAATGATAGCTTTTGCTGTTTTGTTTCGTTCTTCTCTGTCTTCAACTTCAAGAAGTTGGTCTACCATCTGTTGGATGTGCCTGCCGTACTCCGGCAAAACCAAATGCTTACGCTGGGTATTGTAATCCATGAATTTATTGTGGGTTATTGTTTCTAATTCTAAGGTGATAATTAATTCATTACGAAAAGCAAAACAAATATTTTGTTGGGTTGGAAATATTTGCAAAACTAGCTGATTATTGGCTAAAAAGCAAATATTGCCCCAAGCCAGTAAAAGCTGGGGGCAGTGGGTACAAACAGATTAAAGTGGGTTGCCTTATTTGTTCAGCGTAGTTTGATTTAAAGTGATGTACGAGCCGAAAACCCCAAGCCCTCCCTCGATGTTTGAGTATAGGTGCGACGACTCGGAGAATGGATTGTCCATGATGTCGTAAATATTTTCGAGCGAGATGTGAAATCTGTAGTAGTGCTCATCAACCTCGTAAACCTCTGTGGTGGTACCTAGGTTGGTATAGTAATCGTCATCGTAGGACGAAAACTCATGCCGAATTGATATGGTACGACCATCCATATTGCTATCGCTTATTAGCCGCTTGGAGTAATTAGAAATAAATGTATGGGTTGTTTCGTCCCATGATGACTCGTACTGTTTAAGGCTATATATGAGCGTACTGTAGAAGTTTTCCTCGTTTTTTGGGTCGATAATGGTGCCAATTAGCCGCATCTCGGTATAGCCCCATTCATCAGTAGAAATTGTATCAATCCTTTCGATGCTAGAGGTGGCGTTGCCCAGAGGTATAACGGTTCTGCCGCTTGCAGCCTCAAAGTTATTGGCGGTAACCCTAAGCTCGTACTCGTTGCCCTTTTCAATGGCAAATAAATTGGGAGGGAGTGCGTATTTCTTTTGTTTCGAATCGTAGGGTACGGCTATAGTGCTATTGTCCTCAATGTTAGCTAATATAACCGTAGCGGTTTTTATGGTGTCGAAAGCGTTGTAGTAATAGTTGTCGCCATCTATGGGGATATTGTAATTTATTGGTTGCGATGCGAAAACGGTAACAAAAATGGAATCGGTAGGCGAGATGAACGATTGCACTACCAGCTTCCTTGGCGTGCTGGGGAGGTTCACATCGTCAACGTCCTTTATGCAGCTGGCAAATGTTATGGTAAATGTAGCGGCAGCAATTGTTACTATTGATTTTGTTGATTGTAAGATCATATCATTAGAATTTTATTGACCATGAAACGGACGGGATAAACTGAAATAGGCTGATTTGCTTCAGCTTATTAACGTAGGTGCTTTCGCCAGTGCGCGGGTTATGCTTGTGCTCGCCGCGTACAAAGTACATGAAAGGATTTTGACGGTTATAGGCATTGTAGGCGCCAAATTCCCAAGTTCTCTCATACTTTTCGAACTTTTTATGAACCTGCACGCATAGGTCCAGCCTGTGGTAGGGGGCCATTCTAAAGTCGTTTTTCTTTCCGTAGTCCTGAATTGTTTCGGTCCATATGTAGCTTGATATCAAATTTGGAACGTGTTGATTAACAGGGTACGTTGCCAGGGGTAGGGTTACAGCATTACCCGTTCCGTAAACCCAGGTACCCGAAAGGGTTATGCCAGGGCTAAGCTCGTAAACCCCAACAACAGAAATATCGTGCCGACGGTCGTACCTAGCCCAGTAGGGTTTACCCATATTTATTTCATCGAACTGTAGTTGTGTCCATGAAAGGGTGTAGCCAACCCAACCCGAAAAGCGGCCCATCTTTTTGTGCGCAAGGAATTCAACGCCATACGACCAACCAAAACCGCTGGTAATATTATCTTCCCACTTAATGTTATTAGCGTTAGTTGGGTCGTCGAACATCAGAAAGCTAGCCCCTTCGCGGTAGGTAATCACATTATCCGACTCCTTGTAGTACCCCTCAAGCGAAATGGTGGTTGATATATCTTTTAAGTCTTTAGCAAACCCTGCAGCCACTTGCCAGCTGTCTTGTGCCGGGGCATCCTTGGTGGCCGGCACCCATAGGTCGGTGGGCAGTCCAATACCGGTGCTGGTTAGTAGATGGATATACTGGTTCATTTTGGCGTACGACGCCTTGGCCGAAAGGGTATTGGTAAGGTAGTAGCTGCCCGAGATGCGTGGCTCAAACGAAAAGTTAGATGCCCCATCGTGGTAGTGATGCGATAGGCGAACACCAGCGCTTACAATTCCTTTATCCAATATTTTAACTTCGTCTTCAAGGTAAAGCCCCGACTCGTATGTGTCTATTGTATTCACTATGCTCTCAAATTCATTCAAATAGTCATCGCGTATAACCACTGCGCTAGGATTGAAGCTGTGCCATATGGAGGTTACCCCGAACCGAATGGTGTGCGAGGGGCTTGGCATCCAGGTGAAGTCGTATTTCGCTCCAAAATCGCGAATACCCGAGCGGTAGCTGAGCTCAAATACGTCGCCATCGTACTCGTCCCTGGCGTAAATGTTAAGCCGATAGTTGCTGAAAATAACTGATAGGTTGGAGAACAGCCGGCTGGTGAAAACATGGTTCCAACGCAAGGTGGAGGTTGCGTTGTTCCAGAATAAGCCTCCCTCGTACTTGGCCCCCTCGTACTCTTCTCCTCCCGAGAACTTATCCTCGCCAAAGTAGCCACTTATGAATATGCGGTTTTTGTTGTTGATTTCCCAATTGGCTTTGGCTGTAAAATCGTAGAAGTACAGGCCTAGCTTTATGTCGTTGGGGATGAATGGGCGAGCCAGAATATCGTAGTACGTTCTGCGACCCGACACAAGGAATGAAGCCTTATCTTTAGCAATGGGGCCCTCGAGCACTAATCGCGATGAGAGCATCCCAATGCCAGCCTCGCCCGAGATTTTCTCCTTGTTACCATCCTTCATCACGATCTCCAGCACCGATGAGAGTCTTCCTCCGTATCGGGCTGGGAATCCGCCCTTGGTGAGCTCCAAGCTCTTTATGGCATCGCCATTGAATAGCGAGAAGAAGCCGAAGAGGTGGTAGGCGTTGTAAACCGTGGCATCGTCGAGGATAATAAGGTTTTGGTCGGGGCCACCTCCACGTACGTAAAGCCCGCTGGTGCCCTCACTACCCTTCTGCACGCCGGGCATGAGCTGCACAACCTTAAGCGCATCCTTCTCGCCCAGCAGGGCAGGTATCGACTTTATCTGCCTAATGGGGATTTCCATCACGCTCATCTGCGAGCTGCGGCTCGACTGTTTTGGCATTTCACCTCTAATCTCAACACCCTCAATCTCAATGGAGTGGTCAAGATCGACGTTAAGAGGGATGTCTTGGTTTAGGTTGATACTAAAGCTGCGGGGCTGATAGCCTACAAAGGAGAAAACAACCTCGTATTCACCAGCCGGAAGGGTAAGGCTGTAAAAGCCGTAGCTATTCGAGGCTGTGCCAAGGGTAGTTTCCGGTACGTAGATGTTTACCCCCGGCATGGTTTCGCGACTACCTTTTTCGTAAACGTAGCCGCTAATGGTAAATCGGTTTTGGGCTTGTGCTTTCGGGCCAAGAAGGCTTATGGCAATCGCCACAAGCAGTAGGAACATTCTTGTCATTAGGTTAGGGTGGTTTGTGTTTTCGTCAAATAAAAACCTGCTTTTTTCAAATTTTATTTGAATGGGAACAAAGATAATGCTTGAAAAAGAATTGTAACTTTCTTTTTGCTATTGGTTTCGAATTATTTTAAACATTCCTTCAGCTTCTCTGTTAGAGAAACCTAATGATTAAATTTTGCAATTATGCAGTACGATGTTTTAGCCTGGGAAGAATTCGTTAAGTCGAACGATGCGGTTCTACTCTATCTTCATAACGATGCTTGTGGCGTGTGCAATACGCTTCACCCCCAGGTAAGGGCGTTGGTAAATGGTAAGTTTTCAAGGATAAATATGGTAGATCTGGATGCAGTGGTGAACCGTGAGCTGGCTGGGCAGCTAAGGATGCTAAGCATTCCGGGCATTATTCTGTATGTAGATGGCCGAGAGGTGTTTCGTGCCAATGGAATGATATCGCTTGGGGAGCTGGAGCAGAAAATTGCACGTCCCTATGGCCTTATGTTTGAATAGTACTTTCTGCAAAAAAGAGCTGCCCAAAAAATTATGAGCAACTCTTTTATGGTGTGATCCTTCAGCGTTAAAACTTATAGATAAAACCAATGCTTGTATTAAGCAGATAGCCTTGAAGGGTATACCCATCGTTTATACCAAAGTTCACGCTTGAGTAATTATTGCTGTGGGTAATTAACGAGAAAATGGAAGGCATCAATAAATTCGCCCCCCAGCGCTCATTGAAGGAGTACGAGAGGCCAGGCCTAACGGCTATGCCTATAGAATTCTGGTTGTTCTTTGATGAACCATCATAGTTGGTTCCACTATAGAAATGAAGGGGTAGTTCTCCCTGTGCAAAAATGCTGATTCTTTCAAGATTTATTACAGAATACCTGGCAAAGGGTACTATTGATAGTGTATTGTCAGTGTTTTTATCACCATTGTTAAGCTTTCTACCAACGGAACTAAAGCCAATGGCGCCTCCAAAAGTAAAGTTATCATTTACTGTATAGCCAAGTTGCGGCATAAATGTAAAAACTGACTCCTTGGTGCCATCATTATTTTCGTTAGAAAAAACCAGCGAACCGCCAGCCCACATCTTGGAATCCTGTGCTATGGCTATTGCTGACACCATTAAGAGTAAAGCTGAAGTAATTACAATTCTTTTCATAATTTGAATATTGAGTTAGTGAATAATTAGTGATAGATAAACAGTATGCTGCAAAGAGCACAAAGCATACCAAAATATTTATGGAATAATTATATTTAGTAGTGTCCGGTAAACCTTTTAAAGATTTAGCTTCGCTGCTACTTCGTGGTCTCCCTTCCTGCCTGACTGCGTCATTCAGGCAGGCGGTCGAAATGACAGGCTATTCATGATGTTTGGAAAGGGGGGGCTTGGTGGCGGCGAAGCCGCCACCAAGCCCCCCCTCTCCCCTTCAATTTATAACGCACTGTCATCCTGAACTTGCCTGCTGGCAAGCCATAGCCGTCAAGCTAAGGACACA
>JAVERU010000201.1:0-3535 GCA_034006965.1 Tenuifilaceae bacterium | reverse complement strand
ACCATCCTCCATCTTTTTAAGATCAACCCTACCTCTTGAGCGTTGATCCTCGCCGCTGAAATCGAAACCATCGCGGTTAAACATGAGCGGTGTGTCGGTGTGGGTATCAATGGTTACAATGCGAGAATGAATGCTCCACGCTTTTTCTAGTAGCTTATCCTCGTTGTTTGCGCAGCTTGTAAAAACAAACATTAGAACAAGGTAAAGGGGTAATCTTTTTGCCATTGGTGTTCTCGGTTTTGTTAGTCAAACAGTGGTAAGACTTTTAGGGCTAAAAAGGGTTTAGCTTTTTTTGTGATATTTAAACCCAAATTTGTCATTAGCGATTCTTTTTCTAATGACCGCCATTAGAAAAAGACACAGCTTATGCAATGATTATATGGGTGTTAATTTGACAAATCGATGAAGAAAAACTAAAAAATCTGCCATCATAAATGCTCACAAATTTAGCTTTTCTAAATCAGCTTGTCCCGATTCATCGTGAGGGTTTAACCCAGCTAAGCCATTAGTTCGCAGAGCTCCTTATGAATAATCTGGGTTAAAAGTGATTCTAATGATTTTGGCACAAAAAAAGCCCAAGATTATAAACCCTGGGCTTGATAGTTATTAGCCGTGCAGCTATTCTGTTTTAATGGTAATAGTTATTCCTATCTCGTCGTGAATAAAGTTGTCCTTAAGGTTTGCAAATATCGACTTCGATCCGTAGTTCACATTCCACTCGGTTCGGTTAATTACAAATTGAGGGGTAATGGCAGTTACATTATTTTCGGTAATTTCAATTTTTGCAGGAAAATTTACCTTGCGCTCAATGCCCTTGATGGTTAAATTTCCCTCAATGCGATGGGTTGGAATAACTTCATCGGTAGATGTTGATGTTGACTCAATTGCAGTTACCGTAGAAAATTTAAAACTGGCAGTTGGGAACGAGTCAACTGCAAAAAAATCAGGTGTTTTTAGGTGCGCTACCAGCTGAGCATTCATTTCAGGATCTTCAATGTCGTCAACAGCAATTGAGTTCATATCCAAGACAAACGTTCCCCCAGTAAGTTCGCCATCTTTAACATAGAGTGCACCTTCTTTTATCGATAGCGTTCCGTAGTGAGTGCCAGTGGGCTTTGTTCCAAGCCATTCAACCTTACTTAGTGCAAGGTTTGGCGTTACGGTGTTGGCTAGTTCCGTGAAGTGAATTTCAGTCGCATCGCCCGATTTTACTTTTTCTCCATCTGGGTTTTGCATACAGCTAGTGGCAGTAATGGCCATCAGGGTTGCAATAAGAATGATTGATTTGGTTTTCATCGTATTCATATTTTAGTTTGTTCAGTAAAAAATAATTGCTTCTGGTTTGCATAAGAAACAATGATTTACAAAAAAAGTTCGGAACTAAGATGTAGTGCTATTCTTTCAGCTCCCCCTCAAAAGTACAATCGGAAAGATTAAAGCGATCCAGGATCGATTTATCGTTAATCTCTTTCGATAGTGATGTTATGGTATCGATGGGAACCTGGAATAGATCGAGAATAAGCAGCCCGTCCAAGGCGTTATTAAACTTTGGATCGACATTAAACCCAATAATTTTACCATTGAGCTTAATGTACTTTTTCAGTAGCACGGGCATTCTAAAATCATCGGATTCGATATCATGAATAAACTTGTCGAGCTTGTTGAGGTCGTTACTCTTTTCAAATATTACATCAGTTTCATCCTTGCTTACAGGGACGCTAAACGTGTGGCGTGGCGTAATTAATCGGGCAAAATTATGGTCGTAGTAGTTGGCCTTCATAAAGTTAATGATTAGCCCCTTGGAGAAATTCGAGAAGCGGCTCGAGATGCTCACTGGTCCAATCATGTATCTGTACTCCGGATTTTTAATAAGGAAGTACAATATTCCTTTCCAAAGTAAGAATAGGGGTAGCGGTTTACGCTGGAACTCCTTTACAATAAACGATCGGCCCAGCTCGATGCTCTGCCCAAGGATGGGTAGGAAACCGTTGTCAATTTTAAACAAACTTTGGATGTAAAACCCCTTTTTGCCGTACCTTTCCAAAATCTCTTTCCCTTTCCCCACCCTATATGCACCTACTATTGCTTTTTGTTCCTCGTCCCAAATGAATAGCTGGTTGTAGTAAAGGTCAAACTCATCCACATCAATTTTGCGGTTGGTTCCCTCTCCAATCTCCCTAAAGGTCACCTCGCGCAGGCGCCCTAGCTCAGTCATGATGTTTGGCATTTCAACCGATGGTGCGCAATACACGCAGAAGTTTTTGCTTTTGAATAGCAAATAGTTCTCGGTGAGCGATTCCACTTCGCTTTGGATAAGTTCGGAGGCAATGGGTTGTATGATGTCCTCGGGCCTGGGCTCGGGTTTTAGCCGGTAGTTAAAAAACTTCCTAACCTCAATGGATGACCCCAGCGCATAGGTCTTTAGCCTGAGGAAACGTCCAAATCGGGCAATGTCGGTGAACTCTTTCTGTTCCTTTACTGCTATAGGTGAACCCATACGGAGTTTCACCCGCTTGTTCTTCTTGTTCAGCAACTCCGAGGGCAGCTTGGCAGTGCGAAGCATAGGGTGAATTAGCCCCAGAATATGAAACAGCCTGCTATTTGTGCCCTTAAAGTACACAGGGATAATGGGCACCTCCATCTTCTTGATAAACTTAATGATGGATTCGTTCCACTGCTTATCGGCCACCCCGGGCGATTCGGTATTGTAGTACGTTGACACCTCGCCCGCAGGGAATATGCCCAGCGGCTTGCCTTCATGCAGATGGTTAAGCGCAGCCTTTATCCCAGCAACGCTAGATGAGATTTGGGTATGCCCCTCAAAAGGATCAACGGGAATTATCATCTCTTTAATAGGCTCAATGCGTCTTAGCAAGAAGTTGCCCAACACCTTAAAATCAGGCCTTATCTCCGAAATTATTTTCAGCAGGATTATCCCATCAATGCCACCGTATGGGTGGTTCGATACAATTATGAATGGGCCCTTCTTTGGGATTCTCTGTAGCTCCTCCTCGCTAATTTCGTAGTTTATCTGCAGGTTGTTCAGAACGGTATCAAGGAATTCAATGCCTTTAAGATGTTTAATTTTTGAGTACTCCTTATTAATCTTGTTAATTTTCAGTATAGACATTAGCATTTTGGCTATGCTTTCACCCCCAACGGTGTTAAGCCTAGCCGCTTTTTTGAAATCTTTCGGATCAACCAGCTCCATTTTCAATCAAATTTAGTCCTATAATTTTGCATATTTATCGTGTCGCAATTTACAAAAATCTTAACTTCATATTTCTGTTTTGATAATAATCGGTTCCTTTATAGAAGAAACCATAAAGTATTTAACGCTAGTACAGCGCACATCAGCATAAATGTTTGCGTGTTACATATGGTTTATAATGATTTTCAGTAGTGTACGGTAAACCTTTTAAAGATTTAGCTTCGCTGCTACTTCGTGGTCTCCCTTCCTGCCTGACTGCGTCATTCAGGCAGGCTCTACGAGGGTATTGAAAATTGCTTAGCTTGACGGCTATGGCTGGCAAGC
>JAVERU010000200.1:0-3538 GCA_034006965.1 Tenuifilaceae bacterium | reverse complement strand
AAGTCGATTCGGTAAAATCGCTTACAGGAAAATACTATCTGTTTAAACTATTGCCTACCAATAGTACCCAAATAAAGGGTGAAAATTAACCTATACTGATTAGCTGGCAACAAGGCGATTGCACCACGCAGAACCCTACCTCGTAAGAAAAGTTAAATGCCAACCTAAAGGTCAATCCTTGGAAATCGTCACTGATAATTAGCTTTGCTGCCTAAGAAAGAGGCTATGCAACAGCTTACAGCGCAGCCATATGACCACATAAACTGCTCCTATTCGAGTTTTGTGCTCCTATTCGAGTTTTGACAGGGTATTACTCCTCGGGTATCCACCGGGAGTATTTGTTGAGGGCAGCGTAATAAGATTGTTGCGCAATCTAGGATTCACAGGCCACAGCAACGGGGTTATGCGAACCCTGACCGACCAGCTAAATGATCACATAAGCACTATAGCCCTCGCTTTATATAGTGAGATACGCTGGTGGAGTGAAGCTGAAAAGAGAATGCTTGACAAGCATCAGCAAACGGTTGTCACGGGAAGCGACCAAAGGATCCCTGCGCCAGATTTAAGGAAACAACATCAGCTGGAGCTCATGGCTATTGGGCTAAGCTCCAACTCCCATGCATTAGGGTTGCGCAACAAGGATTTACGGGCCTAATGGGGGGCTTCTAAAACTGCGAAAATTGCCTATGAACTACGAAGGCTCAGGTGCAGGGGCGCAATTAAAAAGATAAAAAACACTCATTACTACCAGCTTGCAGAGGAAGGGTATGAATGGATGTACTGCATGATCTTTAGCTCCTCGTATTTTGTATCGCCCTTGCTATCAAAGTATTGCAAGAGGGCCGTAGAACAGGATGTGGAGAACCCATCAACGATTGAAGAAGCATATTCTCAAATCATCAAGGGCTCTACCCCTGATTACATCGGAGCTGAGGCTGGTTGCATAACAATAAAAAAACGTGAAAAAAATTCACGTTTTTTAAAAAGTTAAAACATAGGGAGGAGGTACGAGATGCATAGTTCGGAATGGTCGCTACTATTTTTCACACTACTTGGGCAATTCTCGGCGGGGTTAGCAACCGCTTTGCTAGCTTACGCTACCATCAATCGCCAGCACGATGGCGAGGAACAGGCAAGATTTTTTAAAATCGGGCTGCTTATTGCCACAGGAACCATAGGCATTGCGCTACTCATATCGTTTTTGCATTTATCGGCACCATTATCATCGGTATTTTCGCTAACCAACCTTACATCGTCATGGGTTGGCCGCAATATATTGATGGTATCGACCTACGCCGCATCAATTATCGTAACCACTATGTACTGGCTATTCTATAAGGGAAAAAGGAGTTTACTTATCCCTCTTCTAGCCATTTCAAGTGTGCTGGGTTTAGCCATGGTGCTCACCATGGCCAAACTATACATGATTGAGGCTATCCCCTTATGGAACACACCAGGCACTCTAATTGCTTTTTACATAAACACTTTTCTACTTGGCTCATCATTTGCTTTACTCCTACTCTACCATAGCCATAAGGGCAATTTCGAGAGGAACGTAGAGATAGTTTTTGTGTTTACAATAATTGGTGTTCTTGCAGTAAAATTTGTTTCAGGGCTAGTTGGCTGGGACGCATCAACCAGCCAAAACGTTGCTTTTACAGGTGGTTTGTATCATCCCATTTGGGACGCTCTATCGTGGGCCTGGTTGCTAGGGCTTGGAATGCTTATCCGACGGGTTTTCCCAAATCCACGCGATGCCGATACCGGCATACGGCTTTACCTGCTTGCATTTGTATTTTTTATGGTTGCAGAATTTGCCGCACGGGTCATTTTTTACTCATCGAACTTTAGGGTTGGGGTTTAGGCAAACCAGACATAATGCATAAAATCATTAGCTCAGCTCATCGTTTTTGCATTGCAATTCGGGCAATTTTTAATAGTTTTGCACATCACTTAACAATATCAACCATGAAATTTATTGCAGAAATAAACGTGATGCCCCTTAAAGCGCTACTCGATCCACAGGGCAAGGCCGTAGGAATGGTTATGCAAAACACCGGCTACACCGAGGTGTCGAACGTTCGTATTGGCAAGCATATTACCCTGGAGATTGAAGCTGCAACCAAAGAAGCTGCCATGGAACGGGTAAACGAAGTCTGCTCGAAAGTACTCTCAAACCCCATTATGGAAGGTTACGAGTACAAGATAACAGAAGCATAAAGCTATTCAGCAACCTCATCAGGAGATATCATATCGGCCTGCTTGCGCACTGATTCTTTGTGAACCAGCTGGAGCAGGTCTTTTACATACTTGGGCGATAGGCCTAACCTCTCACCTACCTCAACCCGCATTTTTATCATCTGCTCCCATCGACGTAGCTGCATGATAGCCACGTTATTTCTTAACTTATACTCCCCTATCTGCTCAACTATCACCATTCGTTGCGAGAGGAGCTCCAGCAGCTGTAAATCCAAGGAGTCAATCTTTTCGCGCATCGACTCAAGAATATCTACTGACTCTGGCGACAAGGGCGTGATCCTTTTGTAGGATAGCGATGCTAAAATATTATCAAGAGCTTTGGGCGTTACCTGCTGCTTGGCATCGCTAAGGGCTTTTGATGGGTTTACGTGCGTCTCAATCATGAGCCCATCCATCGAAAGGTTTAGGGCTTTCTGCGCCACATCGGGGATAAGCTCTGGCCTACCTGAGATATGGCTAGGATCGCAAATAATGGGCAAGTCGGGCATTATCGACCTTAGATCGATGGCAACCTCCCACTTGGGAACATTTCTGTACATCGATTTTTGAAAAGGTGAGAATCCTCGATGAATACCACCCAGCTTGGTAACGCCCACCTTGGCAAAACGTTCAATAACACCAATCCACATCTCCAAATCGGGGTGAATAGGGTTCTTCACAAGCACAGGTACGTTAACGCCAGCCATAGCAGTGGCCAGCTCATCAACGGAGAAAGGGTTTGATGAGGTACGCGCCCCTACCCAGAACATATCAACACCATACCTAAGAGCCGCCTCAACATGCTGTGGGGTTGCCACCTCAACAGCAAGCAGCAAGCCCGTTTCTAGCTTTGCCTCGGCAAGCCACTCCAGCGCTGGTTCGCCAGCCCCCTGAAAAGTTCCAGGCCGTGAACGGGGTTTCCAAACCCCCGCCCTAAAAACATCAACCTTGCCCAAGGCGGCTACACCCTTAGCAGTTTGCAACACTTGCTCTCGGCTCTCGGCGCTGCATGGCCCAGCAATAATAAGGGGTCCTTTTAAGGTTTTACTAAACCATTGGGCTATGGGTTGGATGCTCATTGTTGATTCTGTTTTTGCAAAGTTAGCTAATTGAGCAGTAAACGCAAGGTAGGAGTAATTGTTGAGCCAATGATTATAATTGAAACACCATAAGCTAGTGTTATGTTAGGTGTATTATGACGTATATTTTAAGTTATTGATTATATTTGCAGAAAATAATCTGCAGATATGGTACATTACAGGATCAAACTTACAAAATCTGAGGTTGATGAGCTGCTGGG
>JAVERU010000221.1:0-2868 GCA_034006965.1 Tenuifilaceae bacterium | reverse complement strand
CATTGAGCACGCCATCAGCGATGAAGATGCGTCTCCACATCACCGCGATGGCGATCGAGCCACCGACGAGTGAGGGGACGTAGTAGACCGCCTGGTAGACCCTGATGGCCCGGGTGCCCCGGTTGAAGAGCATCGCCACAAAGAAGGCGAAGAGGAGGCGAAGCGGCACGGAGATGAAGGCGTAGAAGAAGGTGACCTTCAACGACTGCCAGAAGAGCGCATCGTGGGCCATCCGCCGGAAGTTCTCAAAGCCGATGAAGAGCGCCTTTCCGAGGATGTTATAGTTGGTGAACGAATAGTAGAGCGAGAAGAAGATGGGGATGATGGAGAATGCGATGAAGCCGAGCAGCCAAGGGCTGATGAAGGCGTATCCTGCGATATCATCGGCCAATGATCGTTTGGGCCGTATGGTCTGTTTCATTGCAACTCCCTAAAAGAAATGGTGGTGAGAGAGAAGGAGACCCGGTGATCCGGGTCTCCTGATTCGGTTACCCTCTCTATCTGAGGATATTGTTCCCTTCATTCATGATTTTGGCAACACCTGCGTCCAGGCTGATCCGCTTGAGCAGGATCTCCAGGGTCACGTCACGTGCCATCTTCAAGAACTCACCGGCGGCCGGAGGATCGGGTGGATCGATCGAACCGCTGTTGGTCGAGGCGAGGCTGATGAAGTCGAAGATCTGCTTGTTGATCGCGTCGACCTTCGTAGCCATGTGCGCCCGCACATCGTCGGGAATCGGGATGCCACGCTCACCCATCAACATGTCGTTGACCTCGATGTCGTTGAGGAAGTAGTTGAGGAACCGTGCCGCATCCTTGGGATTCTCCGCGCTGGCGGGAATCGAGAAGAACATCGACGGCTTGAGGTAGGTTCCCTTCGCCTTGGCGCCTTTGAGGATCGGCATCAGGCCAAGCTCCAAGGGTCGGCCGGCAGCCGCCTGTGTGGCGACAAACTGGTTGGACCAGATGAACTCCACCCAGGACTTGCCCTTGGCAAACTCACCCTCCTCAGGGGAGACGGAGACAAACGCGACTTCGGGTCTAACCAATGCACCGGCATCGAGGAGCCGCAGCTGGATGGCATAGAACTCACGCAGTGCCGCAACATCGGTGAAGCCGAGTCCTGTGGTGCCAAAGAGCTTGGCTCCGGTCTGGCGGATCAGGTGCTCGAAGCCAACCCGGGGGTCGGTGGTGAAGAACGGAAGGGTCTGCACACCAGTCTTGCGGTAGACCTCCAGTGCGATGCGCTCGAAGTCTTCCCACGTCCAGGTTGCGGTGTTCGGCTTGGCGATTCCCGCCCTGGCCAACACTGCCGGATCGTAGGTGAGACAGACGGCGTTCGTTCCGAGGCTGATACCGTAGATCTTGCCATCGACCATACCGCCGGTGAGGAAGGACTCATTGACCTTGGAGAGGTCGATGGTGCCATCCTTGACGTATGGGGTCAGGTCGGCCAGCTGGTTGTCGACCACCCACTGCAGCATGTACGCATAGTCATGCTGGATCAGGTCGGGAAGACTGCCAGCCACTGCCTGGGTGGCGAGCTTGTCCCAATACCCTGCCCAACCGGTGGTCTCACTCTCGATCTTGACACCGGGGTACTTGGCCATGAACATATCGGCGGCCTTCAGGGTCCGTTCATCACGGGTGGGGTTGCCCCACCATGCCAAGCGCATCGTCGACTCAGCTTTTTCTTCTGCAGCCGGCATTGCGAAGAGCAGACCGGGCAACAGGATCAGAGCAACGAGAGCCAGCATGAACATTCGTTTCTTTGTCATGTGAATCCTCCTTCAGGATGGAGCCTAGAGCACAGACAGCCTCAGGCATACTGAGCCTTGACTGAACCGGTGCGACTTCTTTGGACTCCTATATAACTCCCTGTATGTATATTTTGACACGTTTTGTTAATTCTGCAATGAGGGTATTGTCATTATTTAGCACTATTTTATCATAATTGTGGTATTTCTTCACATCTGTGGAAAAGAAGCCCCCTCCCACAAGCGGGGAGGGGGATGTATCACGATGGGGCGGTGTCAATTGTTGACGCGCTCAATGTACTCCCGCGTCTCGGTGTTCACCCGGATCTTCTCGCCCTGCTTGATGAAGATCGGAACGCGGACCTTCAGGCCCGTCTCGGTGGTCACATACTTGGTGGCGCCTTGGACGGTGTCACCCTTGACGGCTTCCTCAGCCTCGGCGACCAGGTAGACGACCTTCGGCGGAATCTGGATTTCGAGCAACTGGGACTCCCAGAAGGTACAGCGGTACGTCTCCCCATCCTTCATCAAGAACTCGTAGTCGGGGAAGGTCGCCATTGGAACCTCAATCTGCTCGAAGGTATCGGTGAGCATGAGGTGGAAACTCTCTCCATCGTTGTAGAGATACTGGCAGTCGCGGTCGGCGACGACGATGTCCTCGGCGTTGTCCTGGCTCTTCATCGTCTCCTGTAGCACCTGGCCGGTGGAGGGGCTCTTCAGCTTCAGTCGGACGAAGGCCGACCCCTTGCCGGGGTTCACAAACTCTCGGTCCACGACGATGAAGGGTTGTCCCTTGATCAACAAGGCGGTTCCCTTCTCAATTTGACCAGCTTTAATCATATACATTACCTCATATGGTTACAGAATACACGAAATACACCATTGAATCGTATCAGAAAGATGAAATTTAATCATCCCCTTCGAATGCCAAACAATTGTGCCACCGTTGGCAGAAGGGGTCAGCCCCCTGTGTCGCCCAGGATCCTCGACAGTGGGAAGAGCAACACCTCATCGAGGCTCTGCCTTCCCATCAAGAGCATCTGCAGGCGATCGAGGCCCATGGCAACTCCGCTTACCGGAGGCATGGCTGCGATGATGCGTGCAAAATCCA
>JAVERU010000199.1:0-3601 GCA_034006965.1 Tenuifilaceae bacterium | reverse complement strand
AAGTATAATGTCGGCCACCCGTCCGGGTAGTTGCTTCGAGAGCAGGCTCGATAACCTCCCGATATTAAATAGGTTGTCGGCGCTAATGCGATTCATCACCTCGTTAGCAAAGTCTTTATTCTCCGAAATTAAAAACCTAAAAGTCTCTATGTCAACAAGCTGAACTACTGTGGGTTCGAGTGCACATACAGAGTAATCGTAGTTTTCGCTCGATAGGGCAGAGGAGATTCCGAGGAATGAACCAGGCATGGCAATTCGAAGAATTAAATTTTTCCCCTTACGCATCTCACGGGTAACCTTTACTATACCCGAAACGATTATGGCAATTTCTGTTACCCTTGAGCTTTGTTTTATGATGGTATCCCGCTTGTTATACTCCATCCGGTTCGACGAACGGGCTAGCCTTTCCCTCTCCTCTCTCGTTAGAATCTCTTCTAGCCTAAAGTGCAACTCACTAATCTCTTGTTTGTTTGGGACTTCCATACCGTTCATTACCTTCGGGGGTTTTATTTTTAATAGTCATAAATATACAAAAATATTCAGATAGTGATTCAAATCATCTTTTTTTAGTGAGCAACCTCATTAAAATAGTGTTGCACCAACTTATAATTACTTGTATTTTTGATTGAATATTTCATACCAACAGATCATGATACTAATAGTGGACGATTCAACAACAAACCAAGTATTGCTTGAGGCAATTTTGCAGGAAGAAGGTTATCAAACAATAACCGCATTTAGTGCCCGCGAGGCATTTAAGGTAATTGAGAAAGAAAAGCCCGAGCTTGTTCTTTTGGACTTACTAATGCCCGAGGTAAGTGGATTCGATTTCTTGAAGCAGCTCAAGTCTAAGCCAGATATTGCCAATATCCCCGTTATCGTTGTTTCTGCCGTGGGGTCACAAGAGAATGTTGAACTTTGCAAAAGGCTTGGCGCTGTTGAGTTTTTTAGCAAACCAATTGATATATCGTTACTTATCAATACTGTTAAGAGAATGGTAGTCGTTAGCTAATACTTTTTGAGTAGCTGGATTTTTATAAACTAACCTTTTTTTCGTTTTATCGTTGAACATTTAAATACACAAGCCCTTTTTTATAATCAAAACCAAAAAAAACGCTTATGCCCAAAGCTGATAAACCCAACAAGTTTACTGCAAGCATTTCCATTAGTGAGTTTACCGACGTATTCTTGGGCATCGACGACCAAATATTGCAGCTTCACCAATGCTCCTCCGATGATTTTCTTGGGCTTAATGCCGACTTCAAACAGTATTATCGTCAGGCTAAGGCCATTTCCGATAACGCCACGCAGATATTTAATGCCCTTACAGAGAGCGAAACCAATACGCTGCTGCGCGATCTTGAAACGTTATACAAAGATCTTAAGCAGATACAGCTACAGTTCGCAAACCACCTTAACCAAACCATTGGTTTCCTTCGCGAAATAATGGAGCTACAGGGGAAGCTTTTTCTGCCCGTTAAGAATATGAATCAGGATCTGCTTACCCTTAAGTTTTTACTGGCCAATATCAAGATATCGAATTCAAACCTAGGCAAAGCTGAGCTCAATAACCTTGAGAAACTCCTCCACAGGTACAACGAGGTAATCAACGATTTTAAAATCTGTGGATATCAAAACGAGAGTAATTTAGAGCTGCTCAAAGGCATTGTAAGCCGATCCTTGAAGCAATTTGAATCCATCAGCGATAAGCACCTTCAGGATTTGGAGGAAATTCTCAATAACATACATTACGGTATCATTCTTTTTGCCGAGAAGCATGAGGAGGTGGCGCGGCAAATTCCTGAGCTAACTCATAAAACCGAAAATTCGTCAAAAAGCATCGCCGATATTATCACCAACCTGCAATACCATGATATTATTCGCCAGAAGATGGAGCATGTGCAGGCAACCCACAAAAGGTTGTTAGGCGATTTGGAGAATACTGCCCTTGATGGGAAGGATGCGCTTGATCAGGATCAGAAGCTACTGGTACGCATTAGGGACATTGCCAACCTGCAATCGGCCCAGCTGGTTTATGCCAACAAGGAGTACCAGCAGGCCATCGAGGTAATAACTAGCAAGTTTATTGCCATCAGCAACGACATGACCAATATCGCCTCAATGTGCAAAGAAATAAACCTTTCCCAGGCGAACTCCGATGAGCTGTACCTTCAAAATCTTATCGATAAGATGCAGAGCTCATCGCACGTGTTGAACAAATTCCTTGAGGCAAGCCAATCTTTTCATGAGCATATCGATGAGCTGACTAGTAAAATTGTTGGTGCTAACGATAGCGTGGGTAAATTCTCAAAATCGCTCAAAAGCCTAAGGGGAATAACAGGCGAAACCATTGAAGCATTGTCGGGGAACGAAGGCGAAAGTAAAGAGCTTTCCGAAACCCTAAAGCAGGTGCAGAACTTGTACACCGATGTTGAGAAATTTGAGGGTGAAATTCAGCAAGTGTTTGGCAAAATTGCTGGTATAGGTAGCAAGCTGCTGCCCGATATAGGGGAGACCCTAAAGGGAGCCATAAGTGATGGCCTTTTTGTTCAGGCAGCTACCTCTATGACAAATATTATAAATCAGCTAAACCAAAAGCATATAACCATTAAAGCCCTGCTTGATCAGAACCTTGCAGCTAGCAAATCGGTAGCTGTTGATGTTCGTGAGTCCATTAGTAAGATAAGGTACTACGACTTTTTCGAGAAAGTAATTGTTGATATTATTGCAGAGTTCAACCACATATACCAGATGCTTCGAACCGAGCTTAACGAGGTGGAAAAAGCCGATGATCTGGAGGCAATCAAAAACCTATACACCATGGCTAGTGAGCATAAAATACACGATAAGGTTTCCGGTGCCGATGGTGATGTTGACCTTTTCTCCGATGATGAGGCAGCAGCAGATGACGATAACTTAGAACTTTTTTAAGACACCAACTATGGCAAAATCACAAAGTATCACCCTAAAAGCCCAGGCATCCAAGGCCAAAGGAAAACCAGATGAGGTTGTTCTGCTAATGCAAGGCGACCTTACCCTTGACAACGCCCCCAAGGTAAAAGAGTTTTTTTTAAACAGCATGCCAAAGGGCAAGGCATTCAATGTAAAAATCAGCAACGTCGATAATATCGACCTGGGGTTTTTGCAGCTCCTAAAACGGTTTTGCTGGGATGCGCAGCAAGAGCAAAAGGCGGTAGATGTCGCCATGAATCTCTCCGATGACCAGAAGTTACTGCTTACCCGCTCTGGCTTTGGATCAGTAATAACCCTAACTAATTAATATATTAAATTCAATATCTAACTCCGAGTTACCATGGCAAAAACAATTCTAATTGTTGACGACTCCGAAAGCATTCGCGAAGTGGTTAGCTTTACCCTCGAAAATGAAGGCTACAACGTCCTCATTGCTAACGATGGTACCGATGCCCTCAAATTTTTAGATGGAACACATATCGATTTGATTATAACCGACCTTCATATGCCCGAGATGGATGGAATTACCCTTATTCGTCATGTCCGCAAGATGCAGCAGTATATGCGTATCCCCATCCTTTTCCTCACCACCGAGTCGCAAGCAGCCAAAAAGATGGAGGCCAAGGTG
>JAVERU010000198.1:0-3614 GCA_034006965.1 Tenuifilaceae bacterium | reverse complement strand
GTGCAATTAAATAGCAGGCATAACGGGTAAGCATAAAATCCTGAATTTCTCTTTGCGAGCCCGAACCCAACGTTACCATTTTCCCGACTTCGGCAAAATGGTCTAATATTTCATTATCGCTGGCTTCGCAAGCAGTTTTTGCCTTGTTTATAACCTTTACAAAATTATCCCATTTGGTGTAGCCCAACAGGTGCTGAATATCTCGGGCAAACCAAAACTCAATGCCTTGCTCTGTAAGGTTTACGTGCTCTTCAAATGTAGCGGTAAGCGCTGTTATTATTTCCTTTTTCATAGCTTTTCTACTTGCTGTTCCACCAAATTAACGGTTTTATCCAAGGGTACTTTTCGAATGTCATTTCGGCATACTTAATTTCTAACCCATTTGGGCTTCCGTCATTTAGAATCACTTTATCTTCAAAAACTTGTTTAATATGATGACCCGATACATTTGAGAGGGTTTCGGCAATATCCACATCGGGGTACAGCCTTTCGAAAAGCACCTTGGCGTTCTTGTTCTGGTAATCTATCTCAATGGCATCGAGCAGCTTCTCGTCCTGCATAAAGCTGTAATGCTCAACCGAGTTTTCGCCTTCCTTGCCCTGCCATTGGTATTTTGCCCTTGCCAAAACTTCTTCGTACTGCTCCAGTTCGTAGTATTTGAAGAACCCACCACCTTGCCATTTTGCACTTTTTGAAGCACCAGATTTGTCACCGCATAAAACTTTCTTCATTCTTGGAATATTCTTTTCTTTGAAATGCGATCCCATCTCCATCCCAATCCATTTCTTCTTGTATTTGTGAGATGTTGCAATAGTCGTAGCCGAACCCGAAAAATAATCTAAAACTATTCCATCTTCATTTGTATTTTGATTTAGGATTCGTTCAATTAATGCTTCTGGTTTTTGAGTAGTAAAATTCATTGCTTCCCCAGAATTAGATGCAATTAACCTAATGTCATCCCAAAGGTTTCCGATTTTTCTTCCTAAATATTCATCAGCATATTGTTTATACCTTGGCCTTCCATTTGATGTCCAATAGATAATATTCGGGTTATCTTTGGTTCTTTCATTTATTGTTTCCTGTGTCCAAATCCAGCCAACCTTTGTGGTGAGTGTTTTCCCTTGAATTACTCTTGTCTCACCTTTATTGTATGCGTTAGATGATTTTTCGAGTTTTTGATGATTGTATCTTCTGCCTGTTTCTTCTTCAAGGTGAGGGAACTTTTCATCTAATTCTTTACCTTCTACCAGACCATATTGTTGATTGTAAATGAAATCTTGACCGTTAGAATACCAAAAAATTGTATCTACAATTACATCTAGTCCAGTTGCTAATTGATGCCCTTGAGTTCTTTTGTATGAAATTTCACTTTGGAAGTTATCTTGACCAAAAACTTTATTGCATAAAATACGACCAAGAAAATTCGCATTGTAATCAAGATGAAGGAAGAAATTTCCTTTCTTTTTTAATAGCGGTCTTGTTAGTGATAATCGGTCAATAATAATGCTTAACCAAGTGCTATCTTGAAATTTATCTTTATAAAGGAAATCATTACCAGTATTAAAAGGAGGGTCGATGTAAACCAAATCAATGTTTTGAGAATATTTAGTTTGCAAGCAATTTAACCCCTGCCAGTTATCTGTTTTTAAGATTGTACCGTCGATAGCTGAGTCCAAATCAGCGAAGCAGGATAATATTTGGTATTTCAATTCAGGAAAAAACCTTGTATCGATAGGCAGGTACTGATACTTTTCGTTTAGCTTGCCTTTTACAACTATCTCTTTTTCAAAACCAGCATTATTTGCAAAGGCAAATTCCCCCCATTCCTTTTTGGTTGTCTCACCATTATTATCCGTCCATTCCTTGTTCAGCTCTTGCCACTCCGCCACTTGGTTTTTCCAACCTGGGCTATCAAGAATTTTTTGGATTAGGTCAACATTATCTACCAGCTTATCGAGCGTAAGCACATAGTTACAGTTGCGTACAAACTTGGGTTTTTCCCAAATAGCTTTCAGCTCGTCTTCAAAACGGGCAATGTACTCAATAACCTTGTGCGCAATTTGCTTAATGTTTTGCATCCGCTTAACGGTTGCCGCATCAAAGTCGGTTTCAAGGTCGTTAAAAAGCCAGTTGTACACATAAATATCAAACTGCTCCTTTAAAAAGCCTTCTGCATCCTTGTGTATAAAGTAGTCTATCTCGTTTTGGCGTTTGTAAATGGTGAAAATCTTTTTTAGGTCTTCTTCGTAAAGAATTATTCCTTTTTTGTGCAAGTAGTGCAGCATTAAGGTAATGTCATTCACGCTAAACTCCACTTTTACCGATTTTAGCGCATCGTCAACATTCTCAAAGTAGATACACTTACGGCTGTCGGTTTTTCTTTCAAAAACTGTTGGGTCTAGCTCTGTTTTTGCAAAAACTATGTTTGGGTGTATGCTAGTGCCGTATTCGTCTAAGCATTTGTCAACTATATCGTTATTGCTTTTAAGGTCTAAATATTCCTTAAGCCTGTCGTACTTGTTGTTCTCCTGATAGCGTACTTTAAAAATTACTTCATCCTTGGTAGCTTTGGTTAAAAAGAACTGAATGGCTTTTTTTTCGTTGCCCTTGGCGTGCTTAATTTCCGATGCATCGAAAAGAATTTTAATGCCGTTTACTTCGGTTTGTAAATCTTCGTAGTTCGCTTCCGATTTTACATAGTATAACTTTTGAGTTTTCCAAAAAAGGGCAACATCATCGCGGTCGGAATAAACCTTTTCGTATAGGTTTTTATGTAGCTGCGAGTTGGCAAAGAATACAGTTCCTGTTTCGTTCAAATAGCAATCGAAAAAGCTATACAGCTTTTCAAACAGCTCTTCACGGAAGCCTGCTTCAATCTTACTTTCTATCTCAGCTTGTATGTACGGCTCAATATCAGCGAAATACTTTGCTTTAATGGCCATTAAATTAACATAGCCCGATTTGCCTTTAATTGGATGCCCAATAAAGGTATCTTTCAGTGCCGAGAAGAATCGTTGTTCGTATATATTGCTCATTTCAAGTTTTTTTGCTCAATTAATAAATCTTTTACTTCCACATCAAGGATTTTAGCAATCTCATAAAGCACTTCTAACCGTGGTTGCTGTCGGTTTTGTACATATGAGTTAACCATGTTGTAACTTTTACCCAACTTTTCGGCAAGCCAAGTCTGTTTAATTCCTTTTTCTTCAAGTACTTCTTTAATTCGGTTCATTACCAAAATTTTCAAAATGCTAAAGTAGTCCTTTGTGTTTTATATCTCAATTTACAAGATAAAAAGTAATTAAAAAGTTATCAACTTTTTGGGGGTGGTGGGTGGGCTTGGGTGCGGTGGCAAAACGAAGGCTCTTTTGGCTGCGAAGCGTTGGCCCGTGCGGTGGGGCAGCCAAATGTGCCTGAGTATGCGTTGGCAAACAATCAATTCTTTCTTTCGTTTTTATGCAGCAAATTTTCCTTCTGTCTGGTTTTATTCGCTTGTGCACAGCTATGGGGTCGACAACGAAACCGGAAGTATCTTCCCGTTGAAATGACTGTGACCTGTTAATGCAAAATTACATATAAAATCGGCCATTTCGGTGGCCGATGTTGGTGCTTTA
>JAVERU010000197.1:0-3680 GCA_034006965.1 Tenuifilaceae bacterium | reverse complement strand
GGGAAAATCAAAGGGTAAATCGGGGTATGCGGTGAGCAAATTCCGTTCCGAAATGGAGGTGTGGCGTGCCATTGAGCTGGGGCTGAATGCCACCATAGTTAACCCTTCAGTAATTGTTGGCCCGGGTCGATGGGATTCGGGAAGTGGACAAATATTTGGTACTCTGGCCAAAGGCTTTCCTTTTTATACCACAGGTATCACAGGTTATGTAGATGTTAGAGATGTGGTTGACGCCATGGTTTCTGCAATGGACAAACAGTTTTGGGGCAGGCGTTTCATCATCAATGGTGAAAATATCTCGCATCAAAAGGTGTTTCAACTTATTGCCTGCGAGCTTGGCAATAAGCCACCCGGCATTAAGGTTGCCCCGTGGATGACATCCATTGCTTGGAGAGCGGCGCTAGTGGCCAGCTTCTTTACCCGAAAATCGCCAGCCATAACCCGCGATACGGCCAATAGCGGGTATAGCACAACCTATTACTCTTCGCAAAGGATGAAAGACGAGCTGGGGGTTACCCCCCGCACCATTGCCGAGGCAGTACAAAATACCGTAAAGGCAGGCCCTTTTTATTAGGTTTTAGGTTGTTACGCCTTTTTACCCCTATAGGCGAATAAAAAAACAAGCCCTGTAATAACAAGCGGTATGCTTAGCCATTGCCCCATATTTAGGGCCATATTTACCTCGAACCCAACTTGGGGTTGCTTTATGAATTCAATTAGAATTCGAGTTCCAAAGGTTATAATTAGGAAGATACCAAACAGTAGTCCAGGGCGTGGTTTGGCATCTGACTTTTTGTAGA
Organism: Tenuifilaceae bacterium; assembly: GCA_034006965.1. Taxonomy (GTDB): domain Bacteria; phylum Bacteroidota; class Bacteroidia; order Bacteroidales; family Tenuifilaceae; genus Perlabentimonas. The sequence goes on along the minus strand of JAVERU010000197.1, from coordinate 2,880 downwards.
TTAGGTATAGGATGATAAATCCAGCCAAATAGGCCAAGGCCTCATAAATTTGGGTTGGGTGCATTGCGGGGATGTGCTCAATGGGTGTGCCTACTGGGAAGTCGCGAACAAACTTAAACCCCCAGGGTAGGCTGGTCTCAACACCGTATATCTCCGAGTTCATAAGGTTACCCAATCGGATAAGCACTCCTGCTAGAGCAACGGGTATCACAATCCTATCTAAAATGTAAATGGTGGGGCGCTTGGTTTTGCGGCTAAATAGGTAAAGGGCTGTAATAATACCGATGGCTGCGCCATGGCTAGCCAGCCCGCCTCGCCATATCTTCAGAATTTCTATTGGGTTAGCAAGGTAGTATGCTGGTTCGTAGAAAAGGCAATGACCAAGCCTAGCGCCCACAATTGTACCAATGGCAACGTATATGGTTAGGGAGTCGAGGTACCCTTCGGGTAACGATTCCTTTTTTACAAAACGCTCAAAAAGCATATAACCTAATAGGAATGATAGTGCCCAAAGCACTCCGTAGTAGCGAACCGATAGTGGCCCAAGCGAAAAAATCTCGGGGTCAACATTCCAAACAATATGGTTGAGAAGCATCATGATTTATTGAGTTTAAATTTTGAAGCGATAAAGTTAAAACAAATTGATCAACTCAGGTTAATATGGGAAACTATTTAATGTTAAGTTCTGGTAAAATCAGAATAGATATGGTATTTTATAACCAATAGGTTAAAACATATTTTGTAATTTTGGACAATTGTTAAACAGAAAATTATGTACTATGTTCTCAGGAATTGTTGAAGAAGCCGCAAAGGTTGTAAACCTAACCAAAGAGAAAGAAAATCTGCATATCACCCTAACCTGCTCGTTTGCCCAGGAGCTTAAAATAGACCAAAGCGTGTCGCACAATGGGGTATGCCTAACTGTGGTGAAGCAGGAGGGCGACACCTACACCGTAACAGCGATTAAGGAGACGCTTGACAAGTCGAACCTTGGCCTGCTAAAGGAGGGCGATAAGGTGAACGTTGAGCGCAGCATGAGGCTCGAGAGCCTGCTCGATGGCCATATGGTGCAGGGGCACGTTGATCAAACTGCCGTGTGCACCAAGGTTGAGGAGGCCGATGGTAGCTGGTACTACACCTTTGAGTACGACCCAACCAAAGGCAATATCACGGTTGAGAAGGGTTCTGTGTCGGTAAACGGCGTTAGCCTAACGGTGGTAAACTCAAAGGAAAAGTCGTTTCAGGTGGCTATCATCCCATTCACTTACGAGATTACCAACTTCCACACGTTTAAGGAGGGAACAGTGGTAAACCTCGAGTTTGATATTGTTGGCAAGTATATCTCAAAAATTTTAAAGCAGTACATCGAGGGTGGAATGCTCGACCAGCTGCTTAAGAGCTAATAATAATACTACCCATGAAAATTACCTCGCCAAAATCGATGGCGATAATAATATCCCTAATTGCTGCAGGAGCATCGGTTGTTCCTGCAGTAGTTTTAGTTGGGGCGGGGTGCGATTTCTCTTTCTGGCTTTTCGTGGTATCTACCTTAGTGGTTTTTGGGGTCATGTTTATGGTGTCAAAGCACTTGCTCAATAAGTTTATCTTTGAGAAGATAAACCCCGTATACAAGACCATTCAAGACCTTAATGTATCGAGCAAGCAGCTTAAACGCGATTTGGAAGACAAGGATATTCTTAGTGAGGTAAATCGTGAGGTACAGCAGTGGGCACAAAAAAAGATACTTGAAATAGATAAGCTCAAGCAGCTTGAGGACTATCGGAAGGAGTTTTTGGGAAACGTATCGCATGAGCTTAAAACCCCAATTTTTAATATACAAGGGTATGTTCTCACCCTGCTCGACGGGGCACTGCAAGACCCCACAATAAACAGGAAATACCTTGAGCGCACCGAGAAAAGTATCAACAGGTTAATCTCCATTGTTGAGGATTTGGAGTCCATCTCGAAGCTTGAGTCGAATGCAATTAAGCTAAACCTCGATCGATTTAACCTAGTACAGCTTATAAACGAAGTTTTCGAGGCGCATGAGATAAGGGCAAAGAAGCGGGGCATTAAGTTGTTTTTTGAAGAGGAGTATGAGGAGCCCATCTGGGTTGAGGCCGATAAGAAAAGGATGTACCAAGCCATCTCGAACCTAGTAGCAAACTCAATTAACTACGGCAAGGAAGGAGGGAGAACGAAAGTATCTATTATGGATATGAACGAGAACTACCTGGTGGAGGTAAACGACAACGGAATCGGCATATCTAAGCAGGATATCCCTCGTCTTTTTGAACGTTTCTACCGTGTAGAGAAGAGTCGCTCGCGCGAGCAGGGCGGAACGGGCTTGGGCCTAGCCATAGTAAAGCATATTATCGAGGCGCACAAGCAAACCATCAATGTGCGCAGCAGCGTGAACGATGGCACCTCGTTTGTATTCACCATTAAAAAGTCCAAGGTAAAAAAGAGCGTGCTTTAGTCCTTCTTGTGTAACCCGCACTCCTTGGTATCGGGGTTTTCCCACCACCATCTACCCGCTCTAATATCCTCGCCCGGCTCAATGGCTCTAGTGCAGGGCAAGCAGCCAATGCTGGGGAAACCCTTTTTGTGAAGCGGATTTACCGGAACGCTGTGCTCGTTTACATAGTCCCAAACATCCTGCTCGCTCCAGCTTATTAGCGGGTTAATTTTAATAAGGCCATTGCCCTCGTCCCACTCCACGGTTTGCATATCCTTACGGGTAACCGACTGATCGCGGCGAAGTCCGCAGATCCATGCATCAAGCCCCTGAAAGGCTCTTTTCAGCGGAACAAGCTTGCGAATGCGACAACACTCCTTGCGATTTTCAACGCTATGGTAAAACAGGTTTATACCCTTTTC
>JAVERU010000196.1:0-3702 GCA_034006965.1 Tenuifilaceae bacterium | reverse complement strand
GTGAAGCTCTTCGAGAGCCTCAACCTCGTCTGTTTTCAGTGTTACGTATCTCATAATGAGATAAATGTACGAATATTATTGCAAATAAACAACAAAATACGACATTATATTATTCTTATTACTTAATTGCATAAGCTGTGTATTTTTCTAATGGCGGTCATTAGAAAAAGAATCGCTAATGACAAATTTGGGTTAAAAAACGAATGCCAAAGGAGTTTTGTTTAATCCCCTTTGGCATTTGCGTATGAATATGAGCTAATTCCTTCTATCTAATCTGCGCCCCCAAATCCCTGTCGAAAGCACCAATAAGATTATTCATCACCTTATCAATCTGTTTGTCGGTAAGGGTTTTGCTATCGTCCTGTAGGATAAACGATACGGCGTACGATTTTTTTCCTTTGCCCAGGTTCGCACCTTTGTACACATCAAATAGGTTGATATCCTTTACGAGCTTGCGCTCCGATTTTTGAGCAACTTCCTTAATCTGTGCAAAGGTCACATCCTCGTTAACGAGCAGGGCTAGGTCGCGGCGCACCTCTGGGTATTTAGGTATCTCGTTGAACTGCACCCTATTTTTCTTCGCCATTTTAAATAGCGACTCCCACTCAAGCTCAGCAAAGTACACCTCCTGCTTAATATCAAAATCTTTGCAAATCCTCTTCGAAACCATTCCAAGGTAACCCAAGGTTTTGCCATTGATAACAAGGCTTATGCCGTACTCGAAAATATCGCTTGGTGCCTCGCTCAGGTTTAAGCTGTTAGTGTCAATACCCAGCTTGTCGAGAATGTTAAATACATTAGCCTTAAGATGATAGAAGGTGATTTTCTCCTGCTTTTTCATCCAGCTCTCCTCGGTATCGTCACCCGTTAACCATAGCGCCAAACGCATGTCCTCGTTGTAAGCCTTTAGGGCTACCTCGTAGCTTTCCTTGGTCTTGTCGAATGTGTAGCAGTTGCCCCACTCGTATAGCTTAAGGTTGCCCTTTTTTCTGTTGATATTGTAGATTACCGATTCCAGCCCACCAAACAGCAAGGTTTGTCGTAGGCCATTTAGGTCGGTGCTCAGGGGGTTGATAATCTCAACGGTATTTTCTGTTGGGTAAGTTTTAAGCTTGTCGTAGTATGCCTTTTTGGTAAGCGAGTTGCACATAATCTCGTACATCCCAATGCCTGTTAGCGTATCGGATATGAGCTTGGTAACCATTTGTTTGTTGGGTCTGGTGCTGTGCGCCAGGGTGCTGTTCACCTTGTTCGATATTTCCACGTTGTTGTATCCGTAGATTCGGAGTATTTCCTCCACCACATCGGCAGGGCGCTGAACATCGACACGATAGGGCGGAATGCTTAGGCTTAACATATCATCGTTCTCAGCCTCAATGGCTATATCAAGCCCGGTAAGAATTTGCCTAATGGTTTCCTTGGGTATGTTTTTTCCTATGAGCTTGGTTGTGTAATCGATGCTTAGCTCCACCCTGAAGTTCTCCACGGGGTTTGGGTACACATCAACAATCTCCGATGATATTTTCCCACCGGTAATCTCCTTTATTAGCATAGCTGCACGCTTAAGGGCCCATATGGTGATGTTGGGGTCGGCACCACGTTCGTAACGAAACGAAGCATCGGTGCTAAGGCCATGCCTTTTGGCCGTTTTGCGAATCCACACAGGGTTAAAGTAGGCGCTCTCGAGGAAGATGTTTTTGGTGCCCTCGTTAACCCCCGATTTATTCCCTCCGAATACACCGGCTATACACATACCCTCGGTGGTGTTGCAAATCATTAGGTCTTCGCTGCTTAGCTTTCGCTCAACATCATCAAGCGTGGTGAACGGGCTATCCTGTGGAAGCGTTCCAACAACTACTTTTTTCCCTTCAATCTTATCGGCATCGAAGGCGTGAAGGGGTTGTCCCACCTCGTGCAGCACAAAGTTGGTGACATCCACCACGTTGTTTATTGGGCTAAGCCCAATGGAGCGAAGGCGCTTCTGCAACCATTCGGGCGATGGCCCAACCCTAACGTTGCTAATGGTTAAACCGCTGTATCGTGGGCAAGCCTCAGCGTTTTTCACCTCAACAGGGATAGGTAGGTTGTTGCTATCAATTTTAAAATGATCAACCGAAGGCTTTGTGGCCTTGGTGTCCTTAGTTAGATTTAGGTACGCAGCCAAATCGCGGGCAACGCCAAAGTGCGATGCGGCATCGATGCGGTTGGGGGTTAGCCCAATCTCGAACTGGTAATCATCCTCAAGATTAAAAAAATCGGAGGCAGGTGTTCCTATTGGGGCATCGGAGGGGAGCACCATGATGCCATCGTGCGAGGTTCCAAGCCCCAGCTCATCCTCGGCGCAAATCATCCCTTCTGATAATTGACCTCTAATCCTGGTTTTTTTCAGAGTGAGCTCGCTGTCGTTAAAGTACAGCGTGGTGCCAACGGTGGCCACCATTACCTTTTGTCCTGCGGCCACGTTGGGTGCACCGCAAACAATGTTAAGGGGTTCTGTTTTGCCAATGTTTACGGTGGTTATGCTTAGCTTATCGGCATCGGGGTGCTTTGCGCAGGTAAGTACCTGGCCAATTACAACCCCTTTTAAACCACCTTTCACCGCCTCTACTTTCTCAAGCGATTCAACCTCAAGACCTATGGAGGTTAGTATGTCCGACATCTCTTGGGGGGTGAGGTTTACATCGATGTACTCCTTTAGCCAGCTGTACGAAATCTTCATTGAAACTGAAATTATTTGTGAATTAACAATCTGCTTATTGCAGCTCACAAATGTATGAAAAAAATGGCTTTATCGTTTATGGCTAGGCTATTTGTTCGGAAGTGGATTTGGGTTACGGTTATCTTTTTAAAGCATGATTCGGTGTTAATAGGTATTAATTGACGCTGACACGTAGCCTAATATTGTAGTGCCCTTTTGCAAATTCAAATCTCTCAAAACTTTGGTTAGCTTTTGTAACTTGGCGAGGTGAGGTGTATTTAAACCCTTGCAAAGTATATAATGCGCTACAATACCATTGTCATAAAAAGTGTTTGCCATGAAAAAGACATAATGATTGCCCGTTATGACACCTAAAGCCTTTGCATCATTGCGAACCACGAAGTGCTCAAGGAAGTCAAACCCTCGTGCTTTGAGGGTTGAAGCAATCTATAAAATCCTGCTAATTAAAAGATTGCTTCATCCGCCGGCTGGCGGATTCGCAATGACGTGTCATTTTAATCAGCTCATTTGTCATAGGCATTATAGCGGATAATCATAAAAGACATTTACAGAGTTCGAAGCATTTTTTTATAGAAATGAATGCTCAATGTTATACCTATTTTGACATAGCCCAATGATATAGTGATAAATCTGCTGTTTTCTCGAAATCTTACATAACGACCTATTATATAGCTAATTGTGATTATTTTAGGCAACGCATTGAGTATCCATAATAAAAATAAAAATTATGTTAAAAAGGTTGGATGCCTATGGTTTTATATGGTTTTATTCAGTACCTTTTGAACACGTTTAAGGCTCATAAAATAAAGGGATGGTTTGAATTTTCCATATTCAATGCAGATTTTTTAAAAAGCTATTCCTAAAATATTTTGTCTCATTAATTTTTTAAGCCATGAAAGCAGAACTTTTAAAGAAGAGAGCATTAACCCGGATGGTTAGGCTGGCTTCAAATCTATCGGACGAAAAGCTGATTAGAATGGTTG
>JAVERU010000195.1:0-3711 GCA_034006965.1 Tenuifilaceae bacterium | reverse complement strand
GCTGATGCTACTTATGCCAATGATGGTTGGCGCTTAGCGTATTCAATTAGAATTATATGGCGAAGCTGTTCCACTCATAGGGCAACAGCTTCGCTCTTTTTTATACTTATTACATCAACAAGTTGTATTATGGAAATTAGCATTAAAAACCCATTGGTTTTTATCGATTTGGAGACAACCGGCATCGATGTGGTGAACGATCGCATTGTGGAGATCTCGGCCCTAAAGATTATGCCAACTGGCAAGCAGGAGATCAAAACCCGAAGGGTTAATCCCACCATTCCGATCCCCGCCGAGGCAACCGCTGTGCATGGCATATCAAACGACGATGTGAAGGACGAGCCCACATTCAAGGAGATCGCCAAATCGTTGGCTCAGTTCCTCGAAGGGTGCGACTTGGCAGGATTTAACTCCAACAAGTTCGACTTTCCCTTGCTAGCCGAAGAGTTTCTTAGGGCTGATGTTGATTTTGATTTCCGTAAGCGCAAATTTATTGATGTGCAAACCATTTTTCATAAGATGGAGAAACGTACGCTGGAAGCGGCATACAAGTTCTACTGCAATAAAGACCTCGTGGGTGCGCACAGCGCCGAAGCCGATACCATTGCAACCTTCGAGGTGCTTAAAGCGCAGCTCGATAGGTATCCCGACCTACAGAATGACATTGATTTCCTTGCGGAATTTAGTACCCACAAGCAGAATGTCGATTTTGCCGGCCGCATAGTATACGACGAGAATGGGGTGGAGGTGTTTAACTTCGGAAAGCATAAGGGGAAGCCCGTTGAGGATGTATTTACCATGGAGCCAAGCTACTACTCATGGATGATGAATGGCGATTTCCCTCTTTATACCAAGAAGGTGCTAACCAATATTTACCTTAGGATGAGACAGAAATAGACATTCTATCCCGTATAGTTAAAAGCCCCTGAGGTTGCAAAATGCAATACCCTTAGGGGCTTTTGTTGTGATTGGGTTGTATCGTTTATTCTTGTTCTAAAAGTTCCTCTATAACTTTAATCATCTGCCTAAATTCCTCCTCGTCGAACAGCCGGGTGAGGAATGCAATTTTCCCATCGCGATCAATGATAACGTTGCGGGTTACACCTGCACTTTTATGCGCAAAGAGTTCAAATATTTCTGAGTCCTCATCTAAGGCCAAGGGGTAGGTTATCTCCATCTTCTCGGCAAATTCTATAATTTTTTCCATAGGCTCACCCCTGTCCACGCCAACAAGCACAAGGCCCTTGTCTTTTAGCGGCTGCCAAATATCCTGCTCAATATGCGGCATCTCCTTACGGCATACCCCGCACCAGCTGGCTGTGAACTGTAGCATAACCACCTGTCCACGATGATCCGATAGGGTAAACTCAGAGCTATCCTGAAGCAAGGTAGTGAAATCGGGAGCCTGTTGCCCCACCTTAACGATGTAGCCACGGTCGTCGGGCTCAGCTGTCTGACCAGTTTTTTCGGTTCTGCTTCCACAGGCGCAAAGCACTAGCGATGCGATTATCACCAGCAGGGTTGTAGTGGTTCTGTTCATATCTTTAAATGTTAGGTTTATTCGTATTTAATGGCCAAATATAGCTGTTATGGCTCATCCGTTATATGACTAAAAGCAGAAAAGGTAGGAATGTTAGCTAGTGAGATAAATTTCCATTCAGCTATGCCGAATAGCTTCATATGTACTGTTATTCAGCTGCCTTTTTGATTTGGTAAGACATTAAATGCAAATGTATTGTTATGGTTAAATTGAGGATGCTGCATCGGTTTAACGGTGTGTTCTAGTGCTCTTTGCCCTTACATTTTTATTCTGGTAGTCATTAATTATTTTTCCAAACCTTTTTTCGTGCTTTTTTCTCTTCTCGATTGAGGTTTCAAAAAAAGCTTTCTCTTTTTCAATTGTTAAATAGTGTTAAATATTTTTTGTATGTATCTTGGGTAATGATTCCATTTGCTAGGGCCTATAGAACTGCGTAGCCAACCTCACTTGTGTACGTACAATTATCAAACTTACATTTCACAAGAATAAAAGTTAGCTATATGTTTGATTAATAGTAATGTATGCTGCAATGGTAAAGATACCGTTCTTTTGCCTGTGGAACCTTCATATTATATTGGCTTAGCCGAACCTCTCAGCCTTAGGCTGTCCGGTTCATCATCCTTTGGGTTAGCTGGCTGGCATGAGGGTTTCATTGAAAAGTTTAAAATTTGGTCGAATACCTGCTCGATTGCAGGGGCATTGTCCGTAATTCCAACTTCGCGCATTCCTGGATTATCTATTAAATATTCTGCCATAGTCCAATAATACAAGCTTTTGATGACTGGTAATGTGCTGCCCCTTACCTGTGCTCCCGCTTACTGAAGCAGTTTTCATTTGATTCACCCCTAAAAGGCTGTTTGCTAGCGTATATTTTCCAACTCCCCACAAGCCCAGCAAACAGTAGGTATTCCCATTTTCTATTGTGCATTCTATTGAGTTACACCTTCTTTTGTTTGGTTACTTATGCCAAAAATTGGGACTTTACTTATTCGCTTCCTGATGTTCTCAATTTTCTCATTTAAATCTTGAGATTCTTTCGAATCAATTTTTGAAAGTATAACTACTGGGCTAAGCTTTGAAGAGTAACATATTGTCAAATATTGCTCAAGCCTATTCAGATTGAGGTCTCTATCGACAGCCTGAACTATAAATGCATAGTCGATGTTTGCAGCTATTATTTGTCTCTCGGCAAACTTGTCCACAGCATGGCTTGCCACTACAGATTTTCATGGTAAAATGCTTTGATTATTGCATAACCAGAATCATAAGTTATTAGGGTTACCCAATCTCCAATTGCAGGAAAGTCCTCACTATTTTATGCTGTATACCTAAGGTTACCAGTTACTTATGCTTGTAACTCAGCTGTTTCGGTTTTAACAATGTATTTTTCCTTTTGTTCGGCCTTTACTCGTCCAATGTCAATGTTTTCAAGATTATTCTCAATCCTTTGCTTATCAAGAGCAGCGTTACACCCTAAATCCTCTAATTTCATAATAACTCAATATGATTATCCGCATCCATACCAAACCGTTCAATCGTCATTACGAATCCGCCAGCCGGCGGATGAAGTAATCTTTATGCTCTGAAAAACAATAAGTTTCCTCATCGTAAAAACACTCCCTGCTTACCGCCTGCCTGTAAAGGCAGGGCAAATGCAGGCAATCAATAACGTAAGATAATTTTTTAGTGTTTTAGGTAAGTTAACGGATAATCATATAACTCAATATGATTATCCGCTATAATGCCTATGACAAATGAGTTGATTACAATGACACGTCGTTGCGAACGTCCTTTGTGAAGCAATCTTTTAATTAACAGGATTTTATAGATTGCTTCAATCCTTAAAGTACGAGGCTTTGACCTCGTCGAGCACTTCGTGGTTCGCAATGACGCTAAGGATTTAGGTACCATAGCGGACAATCATCTAACTAAGTTTTGTGAGGCAATTATAATGTCAAGGTACAGAAAGGACACTATTTATATTAGGGCAAGGCCTATTAAATCACCGCAATAAAGTTATAGGTTAAACTTATTCTCAACAAATTTTTGTAACAGATCAGTCTACAAAGTAGTGATTGTTTTCAAGGAGTCTAAAACATTTTGGTTGTTTTTTAATACAGTATCAGTTACCGACCTCAATACCGCAAAATTATACGCCCCGGTTGTAGACC
>JAVERU010000193.1:0-3786 GCA_034006965.1 Tenuifilaceae bacterium | reverse complement strand
AATCTGTAGCACCTCAAAATACATGGTGTGTGGTGGTGAGGTGGTTGTCACCTCGAAGATTCCCTCCAACGCCAGCACGCTAGGTTTGGACTGGTTGAGTGAGATTGTATGGATACCTCCAAAATCAGAAGAAAAGTAACGGTATTTACCCTGATAAACTTTTATCACCAGCCGGTTAGTGGTTGAGAGTTCACCGTAAGTCTCAATACGATATGTTGAGTCGGGGCGAAACACTAAAAATACAGAATCTACCCCATCAACCTCCTTCATGATCTCTGAAAGGTTTCCTCGGGAAGAGTACCACTCGCCTATCACACTCCTATCCAGTTCAAACTCGTCCTCCACTTCGGTCTTTTTGCATGCCCAAACGAGCAACAATAATAACAGGGCAATAATCTGGTTGAGCCTCATAAATCTTCCTTTTTTAATGATAATGGTGTAAATATACAAAGAGAAGATATTAGTTGTGCTTTAAAAGAATGTTTTACGAACAAGAATTAAAGACCCAACATATTGCTAATGATTTTTATATCATCGGGTAAGCAAAAACTTAGATCATTCAACAGCCCCTTAATCTTCTGTTTCCTATACTTACTGTTCATTATCTCGCTCCCACTTTTAATGATACTATTAATAAATTCATTTTTCAGTATTACCCCCTCCATATACTCAGACAGAATAGTGTACCACAAAATAACAGGAAGATACAATGCGGTATCCCTTTGCCTCTTTTCGCGAGTCACCAATTTGTATCGCCGGGAAATAGACAACACTCTCGAATACTTTTCGGCTCGTAACAAGGCCAACAAATAAGCACTAAAAAACAGATGCCAACGATACTCGAGAATCTCCTTTTTATACCCATCGAAAAAACTTGTCCCATAGCTTACAGCCTTTTCAATCTGACCATTAGCCAAGAGAGCTTTAATATAAAACGCAGCAAAACCTATCTTACTATGAAAACTATTGGATTTTTTTAGCTCAGGGATGGCGTTGGTCATCAAGCGTAAAGCCTTGTCGTGTTTCCCCTTATTTAGTAAAATATCGCAAAGGCTAATCAGGTAAAATAAGTAGTCGCTATTCTTTTGACGGATAGATAGAAACCCGTACTTCTCAGCTAAATCAAGCTCCTTGAGTTTTGACAACATCATGGCTCTGTTGTGATAATAATTTGCCAATATGCGCTTAGAGTAAAATATATTGGAACGAAACTGGCTATCCAAATCATCGTAAAGATTTAGGAGCTTTTCGAACTCTCGGTTGGTATAGTAAAGAATGGTTAGTCTTACGGCAGCACGATAACGACTATAGCCATCCAAATCTTTGCCATAATATATCTTGGTCAGTAGTTTTTCCCACCTAATGAATTCATCGCTATTTGTGGCAAGCTGTTTAACTATTCGCTCTGCGGCTATGTTCATCTGGTTGTTAAGGTCTACTGACTTTACATACGATTTATAATTACTCTCCAAGTAGTCTGTAACCTTTGAATAGTAACGTATGCGACTTCGAACCATAAGGTAATCTCGGTAATGCTGCATTACCTGATAAAAGCGTATAAAATTATATCGCGTGGAATCCATTCTAAGGGCTTTATCGATTAAGGCCTTTTCCTGCTCGGGTGTAATGGAATCGGTCATTACTCTTTGCTCAATGGTCAAAAGCCACTCGTAAAACAGATCTACATCGGCTTTGGCTAGGGTATCGGCAATCCAATTTTTAACGTAAGAATATGCTCTTTTATCGATTGTAGTATCGTAGGGTAATCGGTTAAGTGGATTTTTACTGTTGTAGCTTACCAGATTTAATATTTTTAAATTTTCGGGCTTGGAGAACTGTTGCACACTCAACAAGTAATCTGTTTCATGGGGAAATAGCCCATTGGCAAAATCGGAAAAGGTAGAGAGTTTGCTACGCATTGACATCGAGTTTTTTTAAAATAACACCCACTAAAGGTACAATATTTAGCACAAAAGCCAGCAAAAAAGCTGGCTTATGGTTGATTAAGGTATTCCCTCAACATTACACTGTTTTTAACCACTCTACCGCATCGGCCTGCGTTACAAAAAACTTGCTCGAAAACTTTGAAGAATCGCGCTTACCAGCTATGTTTTGTACTGCAAACTTCACAAAAGCATCAGATTGACCCAAAAAGGTTGCAGAATACCTATAACCGGCCTTCTCGGCACGGGGCAACCACTCCTCATTAAGCCATTGCTGATCCCTTATTGAGAACAATTTTGCTTTTGAGTTATCGACTAAAAACTTGTGAACGCCCTTTTCACTCATCAGCTCCAAAGCAACATTGCAACCATTCCTAAACTCGTCGGAGGTTGGCATATCAATCCATTCAATTTTAACACACCCTACTTCAGAAAGGAATGTAACCCTACAATGCTTACCAATGTCAAGAGTTTCCATAACTATTTGTCAAAAAATTCTATTACCTGAGCATTGAAAATATCTGATTTTTCGAACATCAAGAAGTGCCCGCACTTAGGAACCATCACCAGCTTGCTGTTAGGAATTTTTGAAGCACCATTATTGGCAATCCGTTCAGTAGGGCCCGGATTTAAAAACCGATTTGGGATAAGGTTATCATTCTCGCCAAAAAGAATTAAGGTAGGCACTTTAACATCCTCAAGGTAATCTATTACCGGTTCGTTTACCATACCATTAACTGATTGCGCTACTGCATAGCAGTATGCCTCAAAATCGTTGGCGGAGCGCATGCTGATCCTGTCGGTTATCATAAACTCAGCATCCTGCGGAAGGTTATAGAAATTGGTAGCTAAATTATTATGAATGGCTTCGGGGGTCGTAAGTTTAACCCCATCAACAGTCGTAACATCTCTAAACCATTGCTTTTGACCTTTGTGGAAGCGTTCGAATCCAGCAGGTGCAACCAAAGCTAACCCCTTAACAACATTGGGGTATAGCAGTGCAGTTGTTATGGCGATTTGACCACCCATTGAATGGCCTGCTAGGATTACTTCTGAGATATCTAACTCGATAATAAGCTCATTAACAATGCTGGCGTAAAATGACATGAGTCCACTGTGAGGTTCTTTGCTTGATTTTCCGTAACCGGGCAAATCAATTGCAATGCAACGGAAATTGCTTTTTAAACCATCAATATTCTTAACAAATGCCTGCGAGTAACTTCCTAAACCATGTATAAATATTATGGTCTGTGATCCACCGCCCTCATCGGTAAATGCAATATCAAATCCACTCTCAGGTAGATGAATTTTTTTAACAGGATACCGATACTCCATCTCGTCAAGAGTTTTAAGGTTTGGAAGCATTTTGTATGGGGTGCTACAGCTACTCATGATGATTAGGCCAACTATCAAACTTAAAAAAACTATTTTTTTCATCTTCTCTTAATTTTATTGATATTAAACCTTAAAACATAAGCCACTTAAACACCAAAAAGGCAGTCCATGGATTCGCCGGACGGGTATCGGAATCGCCATTGACAGAACTTCCGTATGAACTTTGTTTGCTATCGTAAAAATCGCCTAACATAAGGTAAGCGCCATGAAGTTCTAGACTCATGAAGGGGCCAATATTATACGCCAAATTTCCATTTACCTCGGTACCCATATAAAAACCACCACCAACAGGTTGCACATTGCTAATAGCCATTGCACCTCCAACTTTTGCATTTAGCTTGTGAGGAATAATTCCCTTTGAGAGGTTAAGCGTTACAGCTGTTAAACCATATCCCATATTGGATATATCCATGATGGCAGGTGTGTAGCGGTTAACCACGTTGCAATG
>JAVERU010000036.1:0-25486 GCA_034006965.1 Tenuifilaceae bacterium | reverse complement strand
GAAATATTTGGTATGGATATCCACCAGCTGCTGGTTGATGCCGACAACTTTGGGCAGGAAAGTTTCACCCACGAGAACATCAGCGGCAAGCTTACCAGCTCGGTTGATGGGCGGATTCAGATGCAGGACACCACCATTCTTTACGATAAGATTAACCTTCGAGGTAATTTCAAACTCGAGGATGGCGGCATTTATAACTTTGAGCCCGCCATGGAGCTTGCCAAGTTCACCAATCTACGTGAGCTCGACAACATTGTGTTCCGCACGCTCGAAAGCAGCATATTTATATACGGCAACAATGTGTACTTCCCAAAAACAGACATTGTTAGCACTGCCGTTGATATCTCTGCAATGGGAATGCAAAGCTTTGGAGAGGACTACCAGTACCACCTAACCCTTTTCTTGAGCGATGTGCTTCTAGGTAAATCCGACAAACTGCTAAAGCAGCAGGGAATGGAACCGGATGGCTTTAGTAGCGAAGATGACTCCAACCGAAAAGGGCTTCACCTAGTTTCGCTCAAACGCGATGGCGAATCCAAACACGGTTTCGACAACAAGAGGCTACAGCGCACCATGAGCACAACCATTAGGGTTAACGAAAGAGGTTTGAACCTTATATTTAACCCAAGGTTGGTAAGCTACAATACCAATATTGATAGAGGTGAAAGAATTAGGGAAAGTGCAGATGAGTAGGACAAGTAGCAAGTGGAATTACATAATTGCCATTAGCATTTCGGCTATACTACTGATTCTTATTGGACATAGAATTTACAACTATCGTTCTTACAAAAAGATGGTTTCAATTGGCAGCAGCGTGCTTGAAAATAGGCCCTTGGATATCGTTTTTGGCGATCACAACGCTAGCCTTGCAATCTATATGTACTCAAGCTATAGCTGCTCCTACTGTTCGCTTTTTTTCACCGATGTATTTCCCCAAATAAAAAACAAATACATTGACAGTGGAAAAGTGAAACTTATTATGCGATTGACAGTAAAATCCAGTAATGTTGATGTTCAGGATGCGATGAAGGCTGCCGTATGTATTGGTAAATATGGGAATTACGAATACCTTCATGAGCTACTGCTAACCGATAGCAAAGTGGTTGCAACGCACGAGTTTAGAGATATGATAAACGATTTCATCAATCGTGATGTTTTCGTAGCCGAGTGCATACTTGGCCAAGAGGCCGAGGAATACCTTAATCAGAACTTAACTGATTTTAACACCCTAGGGCTAAAAGGTACACCAACATTTATAGTTGGGAACAGGATATACACAGGTTTTCAAGATTTTGAAAAATTCGATAAGATCATCGAAACTAATTTAAATGAATAATATTCACCTAACTAAACTTTTAAGCATGAAAAAGAAAATCTTCTTTCTACCATTAATCCTAGCTGGAGTTTTTGGCATTGTACTATGGAGTTGCGATTCTACCAGCGAGGAAGAGGATCTATGCCTGGCTTTTGAACTACCCGACGAGTTCCTTACCTGTGATGAACCTACCATCTGTTGCCCAATGGACGAAGGGGACTGTTACATCATCAACCCCGATGGAGCAAACTACTATTGCGATAAAGACTTGGCTACTACGAATGATCCCGATGGGTGTAGTGATGCTGAGGATCGCTACATTAACGAAAAGTGTACAACAAAGATGTCGCCAGAGCAAACTAAAGAGATGAAAAAACTCCTAAACTCTTACATTAAGGAAGTGATGGAGAAGGCTCGGATTAATTCCGTTTGCTAAGCATTCGAATTTAAGAGCATTAATCCCTTTAAACGAAGCCATCCTGTGGGATGGCTTCGTTGTTTTTTTAAAAAGTTATCCACAATCACACAATCCCCTTTCCTAATTAACCATATGAGAGTAACTTTGCACTCAATTATCAACAAAAAAGACATTTACAAACCGTGCAATATCTCAACGAACTTAGCGACGTACAACGCGAAGCTGTTACCACTTACAACGGCCCTGCGCTCATAATTGCTGGTGCGGGATCGGGGAAAACCCGAGTGCTCACCTATCGAATTGCTCATCTGCTAAAGCAAGGGGTTGCTCCATGGAGCATCCTATCCCTTACGTTTACCAACAAGGCTGCCCGCGAGATGAAGGACAGGATTGCCAGCGTGGTTGGCGAGAGTACCGCCAAGCAGCTATGGATGGGCACATTCCACTCCATGTTCATGCGCATTCTGCGCGCCGAGGCCAACAAGCTAGGGTATGTAAACTCATTCACCATTTACGACACAGCCGACTCCAAAAGCCTTATATCATCAATAGTAAAGGAGCTAAAACTCGACACCCAAACCTATAAGGTTAACGAGGTGCTCGGGCGAATATCATCGGCAAAAAACAACCTAATTACCCCCCAGGCCTACGCAGCCAACACGCAGCTGGTGGCATACGATAGGAAAGCCCGAAAGCCCGAAATAGCGAAAATTTACGCTATGTACGCCCAGCGTTGCTACAAGGCGTCGGCTATGGATTTTGACGATTTGCTACTTAACACCAACGTGCTATTCCGCGATTTCCCCGATGTGCTGGCCAAGTATCAGGCAAAGTTCCAGTACATTCTTGTTGATGAGTATCAGGATACGAACTATAGCCAATATTTAATTGTAAAGAAGTTGGCTGCATCGCATAAAAATGTTTGCGTAGTGGGCGACGATGCCCAGAGCATATACTCGTTCCGCGGGGCAAAAATTGAAAACATACTAAACTTCCGGAACGATTACCCCGAGTACAAGCTCTTTAAGCTGGAGCAGAACTACCGCTCAACCCAAACCATTGTAAACGCTGCCAACAGCGTAATTGCAAAGAACAAGCGACAGCTACAAAAAGCCTCATTCTCGGCAAATGCCGAGGGGGAAAAGATCAAAATCATAAAAGCTTACACCGATCAGGAGGAGAGCTTCATGGTGGCATCGGCCATAGCGGAGCTAATCCAACGCGATCATATCAACTTTAAGGATATTGCAATACTCTACAGAACCAATGCCCAGTCGAGGCTTTTTGAGGAGTCGCTCCGCAAGCGTAATATCCCATACAGGGTTTACGGCAGCTTGTCGTTTTACCAGCGTAAGGAGATAAAAGACACCATTGCCTACTTTAGGCTTACTGTAAATCCTAACGACGACGAGGCGTTGAAGCGCATTATCAACTTCCCCACCCGGGGCATAGGCGCAACCACTATGGAACGGCTCGAAGCAGCAGCGAATGAGTACAACCAAAGCATATGGGTAACCATTGAGAAGCTAAACGAGCACAATCCTGGGCTTAAGCCTGCCGCTGCAGGCAAGGTTATGCAATTTTACAACCTGATTAAGCAAATGGGAACCATTGCCTACACCGCCGAAGCTTACGAGGCTGCACAAACCATTGTGATGAACGCTGGGCTCATGAAGGAGTTTAAGGCCGATGGATCCATTGAGGGGATTACCCGTTTGCAAAACATCGAGGAGCTGCTCAACAGTATCAAAGAGCTTAGCGATGCTCAAAAGGAAGAGGGCATTGCAGAGGTCACCACCCTGGCCGATTACCTTGAGAATGTTTCGTTGCTAACCGATGCCGATAATGATAAACCAGAGGACAGGAATAAGGTATCGATTATGACTATCCACTCTGCAAAAGGGTTGGAATTCGATTACGTTTTCCTAGCTGGGGTTGAGGAGGAGCTATTCCCCTCAAAAATGTCAACCGGTTCGCTTGAGGATTTGGAGGAGGAGCGCAGGCTTTTTTACGTGGCACTTACCAGAGCTGCCAAGCAGGCAACCATCTCGCATGCTCAGGTTCGCTACAAGTGGGGAAACCTTACCTCTAGCATTCCCAGTCGGTTTATTGCAGAAATCGACGCTGAATTTGTTGAAACGAATGATGAAGCTGACGAGCCAGGATTCAAGGACTCCACTTTTGGGTATGGCCAGGAGGCAAGGCATACCATGCGCAACAATCCATCATCGTTTAGCCGGCCTGCACAAAGCAAAACCGAGCAACAACCCCGCCGCAAGCTAAAAAGAGTCGAACAAGTTACCACATCACCAAGCCACAGCTCTGGTGATGGCAACTACATCAACCCCGATGATATTCAGGTTGGAATGAGCGTGCTCCACGATCGGTTTGGGCCTGGAAAAGTAACCAGCATCGAGGGCGATGGGCAAAACCGTAAAGCTACCGTGGAGTTTAGGGCTGCAGGTGTTAAAAACCTACTGCTGAAATTTGCCAAGCTACGAACAGCCTAGCCAGTAGGCAGCTCAAACCCTTGGAACGGAAAAGTTATTCAAACCCAATCTATTTTAAGATTCGGATTGTTATATTTGTAGCCATTACAAATCAACTAGCAATCGACAAAAGTAATTATATGTCAAAAATATTGGTTATTGACGACGAGCGTGCCATTCGCAACTCGCTGAAAGAAATCCTGGAGTTTGAAAAGCATGAGGTAGAGGTGGCCGAAGATGGTGAAACCGGTTTGGAACTCTTTCAAAAGGGAAGCTTCGATGTGGTGCTATGCGATATAAAAATGCCACAGATGGACGGTATAGAGGTGCTTGACAAAATGCAGGAAATTGCTGCTGAAACTCCTGTAATAATGATATCTGGGCATGGCAATATCGACACCGCCGTAGAAGCCATAAAGAAGGGCGCCTTCGACTTTATAGAGAAACCGCTTGACCTCAACCGCATCCTAATAACCATTAGAAACGCCACCGATAAAACCACTCTAATCAAGGAGACCAAGGTTCTAAAAAAGAAAGTTTCAAAAACTTTTGATATAGTTGGTAGCTCACCCGCAATCGAAAAGGTAAAAGAAATTATTGCCCGGGTTGCGCCCACCGATGCCCGCGTTCTGATCACCGGCTCCAACGGAACAGGAAAAGAATTGGTTGCACGTTGGCTCCATGAAAAGAGTAGCAGGGCCGACATGCCCTTTGTTGAGGTGAACTGCGCTGCCATACCCAGCGAGCTAATTGAGAGCGAGCTGTTTGGCCACGAGAAAGGAGCCTTCACCTCTGCCATCAAGCAACGGAAAGGAAAATTTGAGCAGGCCGATGGAGGCACGCTCTTTCTGGATGAGATTGGCGATATGAGCCTTAGCGCCCAGGCAAAAGTGCTTCGTGCGCTTCAGGAGAACAAGATAACCCGTGTGGGTAGCGACAAGGATATTAATGTAAACGTTAGAATAATTGCCGCTACTAACAAAAACTTGCAGAAAGAGATTGATGCAGGTAGCTTCCGCGAAGACCTTTACCACAGGCTAAGCGTAATTATTATTCAGGTACCCTCGCTCAGCGAGCGGCTTGATGATATACCTATGCTAACAGAGCATTTCATCAAGCTTATTTGCGAAGAGTACGGAATGCCGCCTAAGAAGATAACCAAGGATGCCATTTCGGCCCTCCAGAACTTCACGTGGACAGGCAATGTGCGGGAGTTTAGAAATGTAATTGAGCGATTAATAATTCTGTGCGAAAAGGAGATTACGGCCAACGATGTGGAATCGTTCGCTCAACCAATCATTAAGTAAAGCGGGAAAATTAGTTTTTAAAAAAGAAGCAGGCCTTTGATTTAGCAGATTTCTCGTTCGACTGCTCCTCGACAAGTTTAATGTCTATCTGATCTACAAATATATCGGAAAGGCTAAGAAAAGGAGATACCCTCTGAGCAAATATCCTCCCAGAAAAATACACCACCTGCTTATAGAAGTAGTTTGGATGATCAGCCATATGCTTATCACCAATGAAGCTAAGTATGGTTTTGGCGTCTTTCATTTATACAAAATTCCTTTCCTAAATTAACCACAAGATAGCTTAAAATAAATATTTCTCAATACTAAAATCATTTTTTTTTAAAAAACACCCTTATCCTATAATGCATAACCCTACATACCAACACTTTATCGGATATATAATTTAATCCAATCCTTGCCTGTACATCTGCTAGCTAACCACAATTTGAAGAGAAGCATAGTTTTCAAGTAAATAGCCACAAGCGCAACACCCCAAACACCTTTCTTTCGTACTATTAAATTAAAAAATGGGAACTTCAAAATCATTTGAAATTCCCATTTGGGTGGAAGACCGGGCTCGAACCGGCGACCTTCGGAACCACAATCCGACGCTCTAACCTACTGAGCTACATCCACCGTTTTGCGGATGCAAATTTAGAAATAAAAGTTAACAGAACAATACACTCGCAAAGTTTTTTTATGTAAATTGTTTCGAGAGAGAAAACCCTCAACTTTTTATTGTGTACTTAGCATTACCAGTGATTAAAGCCACTAACTTTACACAAAAAATAATTGGCGATGGGACAACTAGAACTTGTGTGGGAAATTTTATCCAAGGTTAAGGTATTTGCCAATGGCCCTAGGGCAGCCAGCCTTGGGGCATGGGGTATCGACTACAAGGTGAATTACGGAGTTTCGATTGCAGCGCTCAAAGAGATTGCTGAAGATTACAAAGGGAATCACGAACTGGCCCTTAGCTTATACGAGCAGGACGTAAGGGAGTGCATGATTATTGCCTCCTTAATAGACGACCCTGAGCAGGTAAAGGGCGAGCAGATTGACACCTGGGCTCAGAAGTTTACCAACGTAGAAATTGTTGAGCAGGTTTGTTCAAATCTCTTATGGAAAACCGACTGCGCCCTTTCGCGAAGCATAGAGTGGTGCTTGAGCAACGATGAGCTGCTTCAGAAAGCCGGGCTTATAGTTGCTGCTCGAAGCGCCAGTAATCCGAACATAAAGGATGTTGTTTTTGAGCCCTACCTTGATATAATTGATGGCTTAGGCGATAGGTCAATTGCAAACAACAAGAACAATATCGAATTTACATTACGACAAATAGCCCAGAGAAACGACAATTTTAAGAACAGGGTTGTTGAATATGCCAAGGAGTTGGCAAGTGCCGATGATGAGCATAGAGCGTGGATTGGCAATCAGCTATTATTCGAGTTTGACGAAGTATAGCTAAAGCAACATCGTCTCCATTTGTGAAATTCTAGACAAGCGCTCAAAGGAATAGGTGTTGCTATGCTCATCGATATAGTTTAGCAAGGTGAGTACGTTTTTGGCCAAACGAGTCCTCTCCAACTCATCATCCAAACCTATAACCCTATGGTACAATAACTCCGAAAGCATCGTTGCTCGTGCTTGCACTTCGCTCGGAGACCCCTGCCCCAGCGAATCTATTATGTTGTGGTCTTCAATATCGCTATAAAACTCGATACTATTACCTAAAAATTTTAGGCATAAACCGTTCAGCTCCAACTCTAGAGTTTCTTCCTTTGATGTATCGATGTTGTTGATCAGCTTTTGAAGCATATCAAAAAACTGCTTCAGTATACGCATTATGTAATCCCGTTCGATCATACACGTTTTTAATATCGGTTCAATTTAACCATATTTAACCCCGCAAATTGTCATACACAAGGGTAATGGTACAGGAATTGATAATTTTGGAGCGAATTTAACAAAAAATCTTCTAGAAATGATCAGATCATCAAACCCTGCTCTTAGTGAGCAAATATTTGCAAAGCAAAGAGCGACCACCTCCTCGGAAGTGATGACCATTGAGGGCACAAAGTACAAAACCCTAGCTATGCTGGCTCTAGTTGTGCTTGGCGCAGTTTACACCTGGCGGTTAGCAGCCATAGGTTCAACCTCCGTTATGACATGGATGATGGTTGGTGGAATTGGCGGCTTTATTGTGGCAATAGTAACGGCGTTCTCCCCTCGGAGCGCACACATAACTGCACCCATTTATTCGGTTCTGCAGGGATTGCTGTTAGGTGGCCTCTCCGCCGTTATGGCAGAGCAGTACGGGCTGGGAATTATTACCCAGGCCGTTGGGTTAACTTTTGCCACGTTCTTCCTGATGCTATTGCTTTACCGAAGCGGAACCATTGAGGTAACAGCCAAATTCAGGATGGGAGTATTCGCCGCAACCGGTGCAGTTGCCCTGATGTACTTCATCTCATTCATCATGGGTTTATTCGGGGTTAACATGGGGTATATCCATGATGGCGGGATCTTTAGCATTATCATTAGCCTGGTGGTAATTGGGATTGCTGCGCTAAACCTAACCCTCGACTTCGATTTTATTGAGCGAGGGGCTGCTCAGGGGGCTGCAAAGCACATGGAATGGTATGGTGCCTTTGGCCTTATGGTTACCCTTATATGGCTATACGTTGAGTTCCTCCGATTGCTAACCAAATTTGCCCGCAGGAATTAGATAACACAATGATTTTGTAATGCCCCAAAAAATCTTTTTTAAAAAACTCGATGGTTATTTTGTTATTATCGTTTGAGTTAATAACTTTGCAGGCCTAAATTTTAGCTGGGAAAGAGTTTTTTAAAAGATAAATCTACTTTAAAATGAAAAAGGACATTCATCCAACGAATTATCGACTGGTGGCGTTCAAGGACATGTCGAACGAGCATGTTTTCATCACCAAATCGACTGTGAACACAAAAGAGACCATCGAGGTGGATGGCGTGGAGTACCCACTGGTTAAGGTTGAGATTTCGAACACTTCTCACCCATTCTACACCGGTAAGATGAAGCTGGTTGACACCGCTGGTCGCGTTGACAAGTTCATGACCAAGTACAAGAAGCATCTTGACAAGAAAAGCAACTAGCCATTGTACTTCAGCTAAGTAGTAACAACATCATTAAATGCCAATAGAAGGAGCAACCAAAGGTTGTTCCTTTTTTATTTGTATTTTTGGAGTGTATTCAAGCCATCTCGCTTTACATAATCGACAAATCGAACTACAATGAACAAACCCGTTATCCTTTTTGATGATGAACGCAGGGAGAATCTGCTACCCCTTACCTTTACCAGACCTGTTGCAAAGCTCAGGGTGGGTATACTAACCATTGCCGAGAAATGGGAAAAGCTGCTTGGTGCAAAATGTCACTTCCACTGCCCCGAGTACTTAAGCAAAAAATTTCCACTACCCCAATCAAATGGTGAAACGCTCCTCATCAACGGAGGCATCCTGCCAAGCAGATCGTTGTTAAGCGAGATTGTGGCCCTAAAATCGGGCGAAGCAATTTTTGACAAAACCTGCTTAATTGCTGCCATTTTGCCAGCATTGCCCCAAGGCAAATCATATCTGGATAAAAACAACTATTCGGCTATAAAATATACGGATTGCACTTACCTTGAGGTGAGAAATCCTTGGGACATATTTAGGCTTAACGGAGAGGCAATTGAGGCTGATTATGAATTGATAACGGCTGGGCGCAAATCGTCACCAATCTCTAGCAGCAACAAGGCAATAAATTCAGAGAGGATATTTATCGAGGAGGGTGCAGCAGTGGAGTGCAGCGTGCTTAACGCCAGCAACGGCCCCATTTACATTGGCAAAGAAGCGGAGGTTATGGAGGGTTCGTTGGTTAGGGGCCCATTTGCGCTTTGCGACCACTCCACCCTAAAACTCGGCGCAAAAATTTACGGGCCAACCACCATTGGGCCACACTCCAAAGTAGGTGGCGAGGTTAATAACTGTGTAATATTGGGGTTCTCAAACAAAGCTCACGATGGTTTTATTGGCAACTCAGTAATAGGCGAATGGTGCAACCTGGGCGCCGACACCAACACATCGAACCTAAAGAACAACTACGCCAGCGTAAAGCTTTGGAACTATTCAAAAAGAGGATTTGTTGACACCGGCCTTCAGTTCTGCGGCCTAATCATGGGCGATCACAGCAAGTGTGGTATCAACACCATGTTTAACACAGGCACTGTGGTTGGGGTAAGCGCCAACATTTTTGGCGATGGGTTTCCACGCAACTTCATCCCCAGCTTCTCATGGGGTGGTGCCCAAGGCTTTTCAACATACAAAACATCAAAAGCTTTTGAAACCGCCAAAATTGTTTTGGGTAGAAGGGGGTTAGAGCTATCGCAAGTTGATGAGGATATACTTACACATATATTCGAGGAAACAGCTTGCTACAGGCACTAGCCACCATTCGCATAACATTTAATTATTTTCCATCAGGATTTCACAAACCACTAGAAGGGAAACCGACAACTGTTGTCGTATTAAAAAGTGGCACACCGATTGCGTATCAATAATCCCACATGATGGACAGGAGTAACTGTGCCATTATGTCACGTAAACCGAATCAATATCACAACAAATAGTATGAGCAAAAATTTTGAAATCAAAATAGGCACACCCCTACTTTCCGACTCATTTGATCAAGACTCAGAATTCATTCCGTTATTCACTGAAGACAGTGGCGATTTTGAAGTGAAGGATATGCCCAAAACGCTTCCCATCCTTGCGCTACGAAACACAGTGCTGTTTCCAGGTGTGGTACTACCCATTACCGTTGGCAGGGAGAAATCGGTGAAGCTAGTCAAGAACCTAACCCAAAAAACAAAGTTTTTGGGAGCAGTTTCGCAAATGGATGCCAAGATTGAGGACCCAGAGGTAAAAGATCTGTTTAATTTGGGTACCATTGCGCGCGTTTTAAAGGTTCTTGAAATGCCCGATGGCAGCACTTCCGTCATCCTACAGGGGCTGCATCGCTTTCAGGTGTTGGAGTACATAGCTACCGATCCGTACTTTATGGCTTCGGTGCAAACGCTCACCGACGAGCCTACCAATGAGAAGGACAAGGAGTTTGAAGCGCTGATTAGCTCCATTAAAGATTTTGCTATTAAGATCATTAACCTGTCGCCCAACATGCCACAGGAGGCATCCTTTGCCATTAAAAATATCGATAACTACTACTTCCTCATCAACTTCATCTGCTCAAACATTGAGCTACCTGCCCCCGATAAGCAGAAGCTGCTGGAGCAGAACGACCTAAAAAGCCGCAGCACCCTGCTGTTGGAGCTAATGGGCAGGGAACTTCAGCTGCTGGAGATTAAAAACGATATACAATCGAAGGTGAAGCTCGACATGAGCCAGCAGCAGCGTGAGTATTTCCTTCATCAGCAGATGAAGACCATACAGGATGAGCTGGGAGGCAGCCCCAACGAGAAGGAAATTGAAGCCATGCAAAAGCAGGCCGAAACCAAGAAGTGGAGCAAAGAGGTGGCCGAGGTGTTCGCTCGTGAGCTGAGTAAACTCAGCAACATGAACCCCATGGCGCCCGACTACTCGATGCAGCTTAACTACGTACAACTCATGCTCGATTTGCCATGGAACGAATACACCGAGGATAACTTTGACCTAAAAAGGGCAAAGAAAGTGCTTGACGAAGATCACTTTGGCTTGGAGCAGGTAAAGGAACGAATACTTGAGCACCTTGCCGTGCTCAAGCTCAAGGGCGATATGAAAGCACCCATCATTTGCCTTTACGGCCCGCCGGGCGTTGGGAAAACCTCTCTTGGCAAATCGGTGGCTCGAGCACTAGACCGTAAGTACGCACGCATATCGCTTGGCGGACTACACGATGAGGCAGAGATTAGAGGCCACCGAAAAACCTATATCGGAGCCATGCCGGGCCGTATAATCCACAACCTGAAAAAGGTTAAATCATCAAATCCGGTATTTATCCTCGATGAGATTGATAAAATTGGGAAGGATTTCCATGGCGACCCAGCCTCGGCACTGCTCGAGGTGCTAGACCCAGAGCAAAACAACGCATTCCACGACAACTACCTAGATGTTGACTTTGACCTATCGAAGGTGCTCTTTATAACCACGGCCAACAACATTGGCAGCATAAACCCTGCCCTACGCGACCGCATGGAGATGATTGAGATGAGCGGCTACATCATGGATGAGAAAGTGGAGATTGCCAAACGACACCTTATACCCGACCAGCTAGAAAACCACGGAATTACTAAGAAGCAGCTCACCATACCCAGCAAAACTCTTCAAGAGGTTATTCAGGGGTACACCCGCGAAAGCGGGGTGCGTTCGCTTAATCAGCGCATAGCCAAAATTGTACGTAACGCAGCCAAAAGTATTGCGTTTGGCGAGGAGTACAGCAAATCTGTTACCCTAGCCGATCTGAAGAAAGTTCTTGGAGCACCAAAGTATTTAAAAGATTTGTATCAGGGTAACGACCTAGCCGGTGTAGCCACAGGGTTGGCATGGACAAGCGTTGGTGGTGAGATCCTGTTTATTGAGACCAGCCTAAGCAAGGGGAAAGGCAAGCTAACCATTACGGGGAACCTAGGCGACGTGATGAAAGAGTCGGCGGTTATTGCGCTGCAGTACATCAAATCGAACTCGCAACGCTTTGGCCTTACCCCAGATATTTTCGATAGCTGGGATGTGCACCTGCACGTACCCGAGGGAGCAATTCCAAAGGATGGACCCTCGGCAGGTATAACCATGATCACCTCCCTGGCGTCGGCATTTACCCAGCGAAAAATTCGGAAAAGCATCGCCATGACCGGCGAAATTACCCTTCGGGGGAAGCTGCTACCCGTAGGGGGAATTAAAGAAAAGATACTGGCCGCCAAAAGGGCAAGTATTACCGAGATAATCCTCTCGAAGGAAAACGAGAAGGATGTTGCCGAGATAAAAGATATCTACATCAAAGGGCTTAGCTTCAAGTATTTCGACAATATTGGCGATGTGCTGGAGTACGTTCTTCTACAGCAAAAGGTGAAGAACGCACTGCAAATAATACCAGAAAAGCAAAACACTTAGCTGACCACAAAAGCTACTCAAACCAACAATTGCAAAAAGATACTACCTTTGCCTTTACTCAACTTTTAAATTTTTAAAGCTATGGATAAAGTAGCGGTATTTCCTGGCACGTTCGACCCATTTACAGTAGGTCATGAGGCGCTGGTTAAAAGAGCCCTTAAGCTATTCGACAAGGTGGTAGTTGCCGTTGGCAAAAACCAGTCGAAAAAAACGCTGTTTGATATCGACCAGCGATTGGCCATGGTGAATGACGTTTTTGCCGGCGAACCAAGGGTTGAGATTGTTAGCTACGAGGGGCTTACCGTTGATTTTTGCCATACCATTGGTGCGCACTACCTGCTTAGAGGCCTTAGAACCGCCGCTGACTTTGAGTACGAGAGGGCCATTGGGCAGGTGAACAAGGCCATGCGCCCCGACATTGAAACCATATTCTTACTCACCGCCCCAGAGCATACGCCAGTAAACTCAACCATAGTTAGAGATATCTTGGTGAACAAGGGCGATGCCACAAAATTTTTACCTAGCGCTATAAACATAAACAAGTACCTTACCCGTTAACCATATGTAACAATAATTCAATGCGCATGGTGTTTCTCAAAAAAATTCTTCCTGTTATCATCTTCTTCATAGTGGCTCCATTAACCTTACCGGCGCAGGTAACCCTATCGGGCAACGCACCTAGCTATGCCGGTCAAGAGCTCGTATTCTTTAAGTATGCCGATTACGTTACACAAACCGAGGAGGTTATTGCCCGCTGCAATGTAGATGAGGATGGAAATTTTACGTGCAACCTAAAGGTTGATGAGATTACATACGTATTTAATCATCTGGGAATCTACAGAGTATACCTATTTGTTGAACCACAAAAAAGTTACCAACTCGTACTGCCCGAGCATGAACCAAAAACCGAACAGCAAAGGCTAAACCCCTACTTCAGAGAGGTTGATTTGCATGTTGGAATTGCCAACATGAAGCCAAATGATCTGAATTACCTCATCAGCACATTCGACCTACTATTCAACCAGCATTTCGATGATATTGTGAAAGATGCCTACTCAGGCAATCCTACCTTGCCTATCGATTCGCTAACAGCAAAGATGGAGGGGATGTTTAGCCAGTTCAACAATCCTTTTTTCGACAGCTACAGAAACTACCGCTACGGGTTGCTAAGCCAAATTGCGCTTATGCAGCAGTCGCGTAGCATATCGAGCAATTACTTCGAGAACAGGCCTATCCTGTACAACAACCCAGCCTACATGGAGCTATTCAACCTGCTATTCGATAAGTACTTTCTGTTCTTTGCCCGGTCGGATTCAGGCAACTCTGATATAGATAGAGCCACCAACAGCCGAAGCTATTCGCAGCTTAAAAGCACTCTGGCGCAGGATGATGTGCTGGCCAACGACACCCTTCTGGAGCTTGTTATTCTTAAAGGTTTGCATGATGGTTTTTTCGATGATAGGTTCTCGCGCGGAGGGTTACTCGCCATTCTCGACTCGCTATATAGCCAATCCCTTATTCCAGAGCATCTGCTAATTGCTGAGAACATCAGAACAAAGGTGACACGCTTACTGCCTGGCTTTGTCCCTGCCCCTTTTGAACTTTACACGATAGACGGTAAATTAGTTAAGCTAAACGATTTTGAGGGCAAATACGTTTACCTCAACTTCTGCTCAACAACCAGCTACACCTGCCTGCAGGAGTTCCCACTGCTTGAAACAATATACGAAAAGTACAAGAAACACCTTGAGATAGTGACCATTGCGGTGGATCAGGAGATTGACGACCTAAAGCTTTTTTTAGATCAAACCAACTACGAATGGACATTCCTGCACTATGGCAACAAACCCGATATCGTTAGAGATTTTGATATACGAGCCTTCCCAACCTACTTCTTAATAGGCCCCGACAGGCGACTTATCATCTCGCCTGCGCCATCGCCAAAGGAAAATTTTGAGCAGCAATTTTTCAATATGCTACGCTCCAGAGGAAAACTCTAAGGTTACAAAACCTTGTCGAGCACCTCTTTTATCGATCCATAAGTGTTCTGCAGATACTTTTCAATCAAAGAGGGGCTTACCCATTCCACTTCAGTAATGCCTTCCTCTAGCTGAGGAGTAGCTTCACCATTAGCCCCATACCTCATTTCGTACCAGTAGGTACGCTTGAGGATTGCCTTACCCTTCATTTCGTATGTATGATATGTAATGGCAACCAAGCCACCCAGCTGTAGCGACGCGATACCACACTCCTCCTCCACCTCCCGTATGGCGGTTTGCTCGGGCTGCTCACCAGGGTCGACCTTGCCCTTGGGCAGATCCCAAACACCGTTTCGCCTAATCATCAAAATTGAGCCATCGGGCTTACTCACCACACCTCCAGCCGCTTCGATCAAAACAAATGATTTGGCGAGCGCATTAAAGACCCCTTCAACCTCATCGGTTACAATGTAGAGGTCGTTTAGCCTTGAGGATTGGAAAAAAACGAGTATTTTTGCCACATCACCGGAGCTGGAACATTTCACAAAAAGCCCATTGTGATTCACAAAATGGCTGCGAAAGTCCGATAGGATAACAATCTTACGAGAATCAAAATAAACTGTATAATCTTTGGCCATGGACAATAAGGTAATTTCAAAACTAGTCGAAATTAACGCAATAAAATTGAATCCAGCAAACCCATTTACATGGGCATCGGGATGGCTGTCGCCAATATACTGCGACAACCGAAAAGTTCTTTCGTATCCGGAGGTACGGAAACTTGTTTGCCAAAAATTTGCTGAAATTATACGACAAAACTTTAACGATGTTGAAGTAATTGCTGGAGTGGCCACGGGGGCAATTGCCCACGGCATTCTGGTAGCCGAAGCCCTTGGCCTACCCTTTGTTTACGTCCGCTCGGCGCCCAAAAAGCATGGGCTCGAGAACCTAATTGAGGGCGATTTGAAACCCAACCAGAAGGTAGTGGTGGTTGAGGATTTGGTGTCGACGGGGCTAAGCAGCCTTAAAGCGGTTGATGCGCTTCGCGAGGCGAATGCCAATGTGCTGGGGATGACCGCCATATTCACCTACGATTTTGATACGGCTAAACAGAACTTTGATCAGTACAACCTACCGCTCTTTACGCTTGCAAACTACCATGAACTTATCGACTATGCGCTT
Organism: Tenuifilaceae bacterium; assembly: GCA_034006965.1. Taxonomy (GTDB): domain Bacteria; phylum Bacteroidota; class Bacteroidia; order Bacteroidales; family Tenuifilaceae; genus Perlabentimonas. The sequence goes on along the minus strand of JAVERU010000036.1, from coordinate 9,695 downwards.
AGCATCGACATGGTAGAGCAATCGCAGCTCGAGGTGCTCAAGAGCTGGCGCAAGAACCCCGGCGAGTGGGGCAAGTAGTTAATTGAGCGCCAAAAACACAATAAGATCATCATCAAAAAAAAAATCAGCAGGAAATAATGACCACCGTTGAAAGCAAAATTGTAAGCATTAAACGCATTGACGAGGATATCTACAGAACACTTTCAAACTTTCAGAACTTCTCGCCCATAGCCCAGCACGCGCAGCTCGAGAACTGGCAGGCTGGCGATGACTGGTGTGAATTCGATGCCCAGGGGATAAAGGGCGCCGGGCTTAGGATTATCGATAAGGAGCCCAATAAAACCATTAAAATTACTGGCAACGACAAGATTCCCTTCGAATTCTACATTTGGATCCAGCTTAAAATGGTAGCCCCTTACGATACCCGCCTGAAGATAACCCTTAAGGCCAAGCTGAATATGATGCTTAAGATGATGGTGGGGAAAAAGTTGCAATCGGGGATGGATGCTCTGGCCGACCAGATTGCTGCCGCATTCAATGGGCAGGTGTAGCTAAATTACAAAAGCCACCTCCTTAAAGGCGAATTCCTTTCGCTCTCCCGAATCGGTCTCAAGCACCAGCTCGCCAGTGTCTCTCACACCAACTATCCTTGCTCGGAAGGTTTGCCCACTTGCAGTGTAGCTGCTGTAACCATCGATTCTGAATAGCTTCTCAAAGTAACTACGGGAAATTTCGCCAACTGAGCTTTGCTGCAATGCGTTGTAGTACTTCTGGTATACTTGGCAAAACTGATCAAGCAGCGTACTCAGGTTATACGCCTTACCCGTTTCGCGGTAAAGCGATGTTGGATTTGGCAACTCCTCGGAGAATTCCGATTGGTTTACATTGATTCCTATCCCCACGATGGTAGTATCAAGATATTCAGAATGGAAACTGCTCTCAATAAGCACGCCCGAAATCTTACAATTATTCACATAGATATCATTTGGCCATTTAATAGATAACCCACTTGTGTGGCTTGACAATAGCTCAACAATGGCCAATGCGGTTATCTTAGATATAAGGAACTGCCTTTGCACAAGCAGAAAGGTTGGCTTTAGCACAATGCTAAAAAGTAAATTATCGCCAGGGTTACTTTCCCATTGATTACCTCGCTGCCCCCTACCATGGGTTTGATTGGTAGTGGCCACAACTACTCCGTGCGCATAGTCATCTGTAGCATACCTCGCGGCAAATAGGTTAGTCGAGTCCACCTCATCAAGCCAAACTATATCCTTACCAATTCGTTGAATAGCCATATCCGATTAAAAAATTAGCTATAAAAGTAAGGCTTTGGAGCAAAAAATCCATAAAATTCTAGGAGCTCATTTATCAACATCACACAATGGGCTACAAAATCTGATCAAATACCAGCAATCATCGTAGTTATAAATTAAGTTAACGCCGAAGGAACATCTTTGCTTTTACCCCAAAATATTTTACCTTTGCCGTTTAACAATTAAACACTTATACACTGTAAATGGCCAAGAGAAGTAAACTTAACACCGACAAACTACACAGCTGCATTATTGAAGCAATAAGCGAGAAGAAGGGAAACAATTTAATAAGTCTTGAACTTGGTAACCTACCTAACGCCATTTGCCAGCACTTCATCATTTGCCATGCCGATTCGACCACACAGGTTGCTGCCATAGCCGAGAATATTGAGGAAAGGGTAGAAAAAGAGCTGGAGGAAAAGGTATGGCAAAAGGGTGGGTACGACAATAGCATATGGGTGGTTCTTGACTATGTAGATATTGTTGTACATATATTTCAAACCGAATGGCGTCAGTTTTACAAGCTTGAGGATTTATGGGCTGATGCAAAACGGACAAACTTTGATTAATAAATTGCAAGAATTATCATTCTGTTAAACATTTAAGGTTAACAATCGTTTATCTCCATTGATATACTTAGCGTACTAAAACAATATGGAAGAGAATAAAAAGAATACCCAACAAGAGGGTAAAAATCAAGAGAACAAAGATCCAAAGAAACCAAATACACCCAAGGGTGGAGGTCAGATAAACCTTGGTGGCAAAAAATTTAATGTTTACTGGATATACATCCTCATTATACTAGGGATACTGGGGCTTCAATTCTTTTACGGAAGCAAGGAGCCAGTTGAAACAACTTGGAATGAGGTTCAGTTCAATATGCTGAAGGAGGGGGATATCAATAAGCTGGTTGTAATCCGCAACCAGGGCAAAGTTGAGGTGTACCTACATTCGCGTAGCCTAAGTAAATACTCTGGCAAATTGGGCGAGAATGCCCAGAACGTGAACCCTGTTGGCCCACATTTTTACTTCACCATTGGCTCCATTGACACATTTGAAAGACAGCTCGAAGAAGCGCAGGAAGGTGTTGCAAACTCGGAGCGAATATCACCAACATACGAGGATAGGCACAACTACTTCGGCGAGGTAATTACTTGGCTACTTCCCATCATCATACTCGTAGGTGTTTGGCTGTTCATTTTCCGCAGGATGAGCCAAGGCGGAGGCCCTGGTGGAGGTGCTGGAAATATTTTCAGCGTAGGAAAATCGAAGGCGCAGCTATTTGATAAGGAGTCGAATATTAAGATCGACTTTAAGGATGTGGCTGGTCTTGAGGAAGCCAAGGTTGAGATCATGGAGATTGTAGACTTCTTGAAGAGTCCTGCCAAATACACGGGCTTAGGGGGTAAAATACCGAAGGGAGTGCTACTTGTAGGCCCTCCGGGCACAGGTAAAACCCTCCTGGCCAAAGCCGTTGCTGGCGAGGCCAACGTACCATTCTTCAGCATGTCGGGGTCCGACTTTGTTGAGATGTTTGTGGGCGTGGGGGCTTCGAGAGTCCGCGACCTATTTAAGCAGGCTAAGGAAAAAGCCCCGTGTATCGTATTTATCGATGAGATTGATGCCATTGGTAGGGCAAGGGGCAAGAACGCCAACTTCTCGTCGAACGACGAGCGGGAGAACACCCTTAACCAGCTGCTAACCGAAATGGACGGATTTGCATCTAACCAAGGGGTTATCATACTGGCCGCCACCAACCGTGCCGATATTCTTGACCGCGCGCTCATGCGGGCTGGACGTTTCGATAGGCAGATCCACGTTGAACTACCCGACTACAAAGAGCGCCAAGAGATATTTAAGGTACACACCAAACCGTTGAAACTGGAGAAGAACTTCAATATCGACTTTTTGGCCAAGCAAACACCAGGGTTCTCGGGCGCCGATATAGCCAACGTATGCAACGAAGCCGCGCTTATAGCAGCTCGTAGGAACAAGAAGGCTGTCGAAAAGCAAGACTTCCTTGATGCTATCGATAGAATTATTGGTGGCTTAGAAAAGAAGAACAAGATAATATCGATGGAAGAGAAGCGCACCATTGCGTTTCATGAGGCGGGACACGCTACGGTTAGCTGGCTGCTTGAGCATGCCAACCCTCTGCTTAAGGTTACCATTATCCCCAGAGGCAAAGCCCTTGGCGCTGCGTGGTATTTACCCGAAGAGCGCCAGCTCACCACCACCGAGCAGCTGCTCGACGAGATGAGCTCTGCGCTGGGAGGCAGGGCCGCCGAGGAGCTAATCTTCGGAAAAATATCCACCGGAGCCCTAAACGACTTGGAGAAGGTAACCAAGCAGGCATACGCCATGGTGGCCTACTTTGGGATGAGCAAGAGGATTAAAAACATTAGTTTTTACGACTCATCGGGGCAAAACGAGTTCTCATTTGGCAAGCCATACAGCGAAAAAACTGCCGAACTAATCGACAAAGAGGTAAATGAAATCATAGAACAGGCATACCTTAGGGCTAAAGACACCCTTGAGAAGAACAAGGAGGGGCTTACAAAGCTAGCCGAACTGCTTCTTGAGCGTGAAGTAATATTTAGCGAGGATTTAGAGAATATTTTTGGCCCACGTAAGTCACATACCCGCTCCGAGGAGCTTGTGAAAGATATTGAGGAGGAGGAAAAGAAGAAGGACACCGCAGATAAAACAGGAAACCAAGCATAAGCTAAAGCCTAACCAAACCCTAACCTATGGACGACAAGAATTGGGTACCAGTATTTAGAAGTGGGTCTCCAATAGAGGCAGAGATTGTAAAACAAATGCTCGAGACCAATGGAGTTGAAGCCGTATTGCTGAACCAGCATGACTCATCGTACCAAACCTTTGGCTCAGCGCAAGTGTACGTGCCCAAGGAAAGCGAACAGGTTGCCACAAAGCTAATTGAAGACGTTGAACTTTGAGCTCATTCCTTAAACGAACCATAAGCGGAGCCCTCTTTGTCATTCTAATTACTGGAGGGATAATACTCGGACGCTTCAGCTTTTTCATAGTTTTTCTGGTGCTAATGGAACTCACCATGCTAGAGTTCTATAGGTTGACTTTTAAAGCCAGGGTAAAGCCCCAGTATCTATACGGGATGATTTTAGGTGCAATAGTCTTTATCATCAACCATCTGTTTGCCATTGGTATGCTGGGACATTTCATATTCCTTGGCATTATACCACTCGTTCTCAGCATCTTTTTAATTGAGCTGTACAGGAACCACCAAAAGCCTATTCATAACATTGCATTTACGCTACTTGGGATTATCTATGTAGCCATACCATTTTCCCTACTCAATTACTTTGTCCTAAGCCACACATCGTATCATATTGGATATAGAACACATATTCTTCTAGGATACTTCATTCTCCTTTGGACTAACGATTCGGGGGCATACGTTGTGGGGCTTAGCATTGGTAGAAACAGGATGTTCCCGCGCATATCGCCTAAAAAATCGTGGGAAGGGTTGGTTGGAGGGCTATTCTTTACCATTCTTGCCTCATGGATTCTGTCGTTGACGTTCATTGAGATATCGTTCTTCCACTGGGCTGTAATTGGCCTAATAACAGCATCAACGGGAATATTTGGCGATTTGGTGGAATCGATGTTCAAGCGTAGCGTTGGAGTTAAGGATTCGGGAAAGATTATGCCTGGCCATGGAGGGCTGCTTGATAGATTCGACTGTGTTCTTCTCTCGGCGCCCATTGTATTTGTTTACCTTGAGATAATGATGTTAATATAGCCAGCTAAACAAATTCAAACAATTTTATTTATTCATTCATTATAAAAAGATTATCGATGCGCATTCACAGGGAAGGGGTTAAAATTTTGGCTGTTGCTTTTGCCATACTAGTAGGTATTTGCGCCCTCGTATGGCTTTTCACAGGAGCCATAGGTTTGTATGTGGCCACTGGCATATCGCTTGCATTCTTCATTTTTATTTTAAGATTTTTTAGAGTTCCCAAGCGGGTTATACTTACGGATCCCAAAAAGGTTTTCTCGCCATGCGATGGCAAGGTGGTAGTAATTGAAGAGGTTGAGGAGAACGAGTTTCTCAACACCCGGTGCCTTCAGATATCCATATTCATGTCGGTATGGGATGTGCACATCAACTGGAATCCCATTGGAGGTAAAGTGCTTTACCAGAAATACCATCCAGGGAAATTCCTGTTGGCTTGGGAGCCAAAGTCATCAACGCTAAACGAGCGCACCACCATTGCCATTGAGCGTGCAGATGGGGCTAGGGTTTTATTTAGGCAGATCGCAGGATTTTTGGCCCGCAGAATTGTATGCTACACCAATACAAACGATACGGCCAACCAAAACCAGGAGATGGGCTTTATCAAATTTGGCTCTAGGGTTGATGTTTTTATCCCTCTTAACTCTGCGGTTAAGGTAGAGCTAAACCAGAAAGTTGTGGGTACTCAAACCGTACTTGCAGTTATCCCTTAGCCGTTACTTACTGCCCGTAAAGGTAAACTTATCCAGTCGGCCCTTCTTGTCGAAGTAAAAGTTAAAGGTGCGGTCTATCTGCTGGTAGTTAAGCACAACTGTGTCCTGTTGGGTTCTACTTAAATCGGTGAAGGCCCGATAAAAATCATCGCGAAGCATTCCAGTTCTTACCCCATTAGCCAGCTCAACCTCTGAGTCGCGCACAATGCCACCCAGCATAAACTCCTGATTGAATCGAGTTTTGTAAATGCTGATTTTCGAGTTTTTATAGGTGAAATTGTAGATGGTGTCGGGCGCTTGGTGCTCTCGGGGACTTCGTTTAATCAGCTTCTGCACCTTGGTGCGCTCGGGCATGTTGGCTTTAAACTGCCCAATGGCCTCGCCGTGAACAAACGGCTTGGCCATGAAGCTATTCACATCCATAGGCTTAATATCCACAGCAACTGGGGTTTTAAGAACTGCACAAGCGCCAAAACCCAAACCAAGAAGTATCCAAGCAAACTTTTTCATCTCGCATCAGATTTACAAAGCAATGTTACGAAAAAAATTTCCACCGCCAATGCTTTGGATACGATAATTATGAAACCACCCACTTGGGCTAAAGAGTAGAATAATGGCTATATTTGAAGCATTCGAAAACTTTTGCCCATGGATAAGAAATGGATTTTTGGATTAGGCAGTAGCCATAATCTCTTCGCCCTAATTCTTTTCCTCATCTATCTATTCCTGCCAAGCAAGCAAAGCACAATTGATGGTTACGGATATGCCAACTACATTCGGGATGCAGAGTCACTATTCCTTTCGCACCATCTGCTCTACAACTTTATCGGTTACCTTTGGATTAGCCTTCTGGAGCTAATTGGCATTAGCAATACATTGGGGGCGCTGAAGGCCATGAACGCCATGTTCGCCGCGCTCTCCCTTACTGCTCTAGGTAAAATACTCATAAAGCTAGGATATAGCGATAGTAAAACCTCGGTATGGGTACTATTTGCTGGCAGCTCATGGGGTGTTCTACGATTTGCCACCGAGAACGAAACCTATATTATACCCATATTCTTCTCGCTACTGGCAAGCTATTTCTATCTTTTACATCTCAAGCAGAAAAATTCAACTCGAATTCTGATATCAGGACTCTTTGCCGCTTTCGCCTGTCTTGTTCATCAAATTCACTTCTTCTGGTGGCTTGCAATCCTTGTATCAATGTTTATTAGGCATGACTACCGAGGCGCATTGAAATATGCTATACCGGCCTTAATTGTTCCCATTGCATACTGCCTTGTGCTGGTGCTTTCTTACAACATTGAACTCTCGCTAGAATCGCTGCTACAGCTTGCGCTTAGAGATTTTTACTCTGGCTCAGCTACCATTGGTTTTGGATTGAAGTATATTGCCCTCTCGGGCATTAGTTTTATTAGGACATTTCTTCAGGTTCATGGATACTTGGGTAACCTTATGGAGGTATCACAGTGGTACATACTAGGACTGTTAGGATTTGTGGTTTTAATATCCATTGGGCTATACAACATAAAAGGAGCGTCCGCCTCATTTAAAGAGATTCTATCGCCATTTACATCAGCAATATCCTTGGCTCTTGTACTTCACCTACTTTTTGCCATTCTATCGCACGGCAATGCCGAGTTTATGGTTATGCTCCCATTCCTAGGAACGATTATACTCTCAAGAGTTCTTTCCAATGAGATTAGCCTCGTTGGATTTCTATCCATAGCAATGCTGGTGTGGAATATTTCATTTGGACTAATCCCGCTGAACAGGCACAGCATCGATGGCAGCAGAATGGTTGCTAAAGCCATTGGGGAGTCGGATTCTACTCAAACCCTTTTTGTGGTTTTCAATAGGCCAAGCATCGACAATCAGGTTCGTTATTACAATGGCAACTACCCTACCAACACAATATCAGCCACTCAAGCTAAGGAAATTGAGGATGTGGTTAAAACCATTCATGTTGCACTAAGAAACGGACAATCGGTTTACACCGATTGCATCAACAGGCCCAAAACCATTTCGAGGGAGAGCTTAACAATTAGTGACAATTCAGTTATGCTAAACTGCTTTCATCAGCAAAAAGTCGATTCGGTAAAATCGCTTACAGGAAAATACTATCTGTTTAAACTATTGCCTACCAATAGTACCCAAATAAAGGGTGAAAATTAACCTATACTGATTAGCTGGCAATAAGGCGATTGCACCACGCAGAACCCTACCTCGTAAGAAAAGTTAAATGCCAACCTAAAGTCAATCCTTGGAAATCGTCACTGATAATTAGCTATTCTGCTTAAGAAAGAGGCGATGCAACAGCTTACAGCGCAGCTATATGACCACATAAACTGCTCCTATTCGAGTTTTGACAGGGTATTACTCCGCGGGTATCCACCGGGAGTATTTGTTGAGGGCAGCGTAATAAAATTGTTGCGCAATCTAGAATCCACAGGCCACAGCAACGGGGTTATGCAAACCCTGAACGACCAGCTAAATGATCACATAAGCACTATAGCCCTCGCTTTATATAGTGAGATACGCTGGTGGAGTGAAGCTGAAAAGAGAATGCTTGACAAGCATCAGCAAACGGTTGTCACGGGAAGCGGCCAAAGGATCCCTGCGCCAGATTAAAGGAAACAACATCAGCTGGAGCTCATAGCTATTGGGCTAAGCTCCAACTCCCATGCATTAGGGTTGCGCAACAAGGATTTACGGGCCTAATGGGGGGCTTCTAAAACTGCGAAAATTGCCTATGAACTACGAAGGCTCAGGTGCAGGGGCGCAATTAAAAAGATAAAAAACACTCATTACTACCAGCTTGCAGAGGAAGGGTATGAATGGATGTACTGCATGATCTTTAGCTCCTCGTATTTTGTATCGCCCTTGCTATCCAAGTGTTGTAAGAGGGCCATAGAACAGGATGTGGAGAACCCATCAACGATTGAAGAAGCATATTCTCAAATCAACAAGGCTTTACCCCTGATTACATCGGAGCCGAGGCTGGTTGCATAACAATAATGATTATCCGCAAATATGCCTAAAGTGATGAAAAACTTATGATACAACAAAATAATAATGAATTTGATATTGCGAGCCTGCTTTTGCCCTGCCTTTGCCCTGCCTTTGCCCTGCCTTTGCCCTGCCTTTGCCGGCAGGCAGGCGGCAGGCAGGCGGCAGGCAGGGAGTACTTTTCCCGAAGAAGCAATTGGTTGTAAATCAGAGATAAAGATTGCTTCTCCAGACAAAGAACGTCAGGATCGCAATGACGCAAATATGATGTAGGTACTAAAGCGGATAATCATATAAAAATAATAAACAGCCGAATACGAATGTACACCAGTTGCCAACACGCAATATGACCATAGGCGGGCGCGGTGGTAGCTGGAAAGCGTCTGCCCTGCATAAAGGTTCGTAACGGTTGACAAGGATGTAGCCCGCAATCCGCCACTGCTCACACCCCCAGCCGTTTCGGCCAATGCTAAGGCTGCATACATAAAACCCAAGTTCAACTAGTCATTTATAGACACTTAAATATCACTACAAAAAATTGCTTTATTTATAAACATGTTTCCACATTTAATGTTTATAGATATATCCGCATCTTATAAACAAGCAGTTGGCTAGATGCTATTACAAGTAATTCGAAAGTTCAGTAGATGGAAGAAACGTGGAAGACAACTCTCGTTAAAAGACATCGTAGGAAAATTTGATGAAATAATTAGTAAACACAAATGGTATGGAATCAGAATTTTATCAGTTACAAGCTAAGAAGCCTAATGGCGAAATTATTGAAATGAAAAATTTCAAGGGCAAAACGGTATTGATTGTCAATACGGCTACAAAGTGTGGGCTTGCGCCACAATTTGAAGGTTTAGAAGCACTACA
>JAVERU010000204.1:0-3411 GCA_034006965.1 Tenuifilaceae bacterium | reverse complement strand
CGCCTATTGCGCTAATCATCATCAGGAAGCGCTAAACGCCTACTGGAAGAATCCTGAAAGGGTTGAGAAACTAGGAGGAAAATATATGGAACTGGATTTGTCTCAAAGAGAGCTGTTGCTTTGTAAATACGCCCGTGAGCTAACGCAAACACCCCAATCTTTTGGCTCAAATAGCAACATAGAACCATTGCGCAATGCAGGCCTCGACGATAGAGCAATTCTCGATGCCACGCTGGTTGTGGCATACTTTAACTTTGTAAATCGTATTGTCCTCTCGCTGGGCGTTGACCTCGAAAACGATAAAGGAGCAGGGTATAAGTATTAAAAATATGAATACTCAATGTTATACCTATTTTGGCATATAACCTATTGATCTAATGATTAATCTGTTGTTTTCTCAAAATCTCACATAACAACCTATTATATAGTTAATTATGAATATTTTAGGCACACATTGAGTATTCATTATTAAAAATAAAAACTTAAACTTATGAACTTAAAAAACTTACTAACCGAAGCCTTTAAACCGTTGGTTTTTAAAAGAGCTATCAGGGTTGCGCTAATTGTTGGTGTTATTCTGAATTTAATAAATCAATGGGGAAGCATTGTGAATGGATTTGAAGATTTTCACACAGCTCAGTTCTTTCTCACATTCCTAGTACCCTACCTAGTGTCGTCATACTCTTCTGCCTTAGCCAAATTTAATTTTGTGAGCGGCGAAGTGGCAGGCGTTGATGCCAGAATAAGTTGCTCAGGTTGTGGCGAAAGTGTAGTAAAGGTGCTAAAGGGCGATATGGTTCCCTACTGCCATAAGTGCGAAACCAAAACCCGTTGGAAAATGGTGGAGCTACTGCCGCCCGTTTCGGTAGTGGAGGACGATAGGATAAAATCCAACGCTCTTTTTGCCGAGTTTAATCCTGCTCCCGTACTTCGAGTCGATGCGAAAGGTCATATCCTTAGGGCTAACCCCAACGCCCGAATGCTTTTTGGCATTGAAGGGAATGGCGAGCATCTGGTTGATATTATTCCAGAGGTAATCGACTTAGATTTTCGTAAGTTTATAGAAACCAACAGCACAAAAACTTACCAGATTAAGGTGAACAACGATTACTACCAAATCGACCTGAAGGCAGTGAGCGATCTGGGCGTGTTTCATATCTACGCATCCAAGAATACGGCGATGGTTGAGGAGCGTAACCAGCGCATTATTTTCCAGACGGCCATCGAAAAAACCAGCGATTCGGTAATGGCAACCGATGTGGTTGGTCGAATAACCTACGTAAACCCTGCCTTTGAGGAGCATTCAGGTTACAAATTCGAGGAGGTAAAGGGCAAAAACCCTAGCATACTTAAATCTGGGAAGCAGTCGCCAGAGTTTTACGCCGAGATGTGGCAAACCATTACCCAGGGCCAAATATGGAAAGGAATCTTCCAAAATAAGAAGAAGAACGGTGAGCATTATCACGAAAAAGCCACTATAACTCCTATTACCCGTGAGGATGGAAGCATCTGGTACTTTATGGCCATTAAGGAGGATGTTACCGAAGAGCTAAAAATGAAGGAAATGCTCAACTCTATGGCGCTGTTTGCCAAGCATAATCCCGCACCGGTACTTAGGTTCTGCCCCGATGGTAAGGTTAAAGAGGCCAATCCAGCAGCAAATAAAGTTTTTGGTGTTGGTAGCCTTGTGGAAATGAGTCTCTTCGAACTTGTACCCGAATTTAAGCAGCTAGATATTAAAAAGCTTATCGAGAAGGATGAAGAAACCATATTTACGGTAAAACTTTTCGACAAATACTTTCAGTTCGTCATTAAGGGTGTTAGCGAGCTAGACCTTTGCCACGCCTATGGTGCCGATGTAACGCAGCAGAAACTAGCAGAAGAACGAATCAATTCAATGGCGCTATTTGCCAAATTCAATCCAGCCCCTGTTCTTCGCTTTGATGTGAATGGAGAGATTGTTGAGGCCAATCCGGCTGCCAAGGCACTGTTCAAAACCGATATGCTAACCGGAAAGAGTATAGAAAGCTATATTGATGATTTTAGAGACCTTGATATTAAGCAGCTTATCGATAATAATACCGAACAGCTATTAACCCATTCTGCTGAAGGAAAACATTTTCAGCTATCGGTTAAAGGGGTCAGTGAAATAGGATTGTGCCACCTATATGGAGCTGATGTAACAGCCCAAAAAGAGGCCGAAAAGTTAATCGAGTCGATGGCTCTTTTTGCCAAGCTAAATCCAGAGCCCGTGTTCCGATTTGGACCAGATTTTAAGGTGATTGAGGCCAATCCAGCAGCCAAAGATACTTTCCCAAAAATGATTAGAGGTGAGGATATCCGAGAGGTGATCCCGCCATTTGAGGAATTGCCAATTGACAAGTTCATCAACTCCAATGCAAAGGAGCTTAGGGAGCATAAGGTAAACGACCATATCTATCGATTTATGCTACGTGGACTAGCCGACACTCAAGTTTGTCAGGTTTACACCTCGGATATTACCCAGCGGGTTGAGCAGGAGGAAAAGATCCGAGAGCAGGCTGAAAAAATTCAGAGTAGCATACAGTATGCCTACAGCATACAAACAGCTGTTTTGCCAGGTATTGAATACATCAATTCTGTATTGCCAGATAATTTCTTGCTTTACGAACCACGAGATGTAGTAAGCGGTGATTTCTACTGGTTAAAGCAAGTTCAGGATCAAATTGTAATTGTAATTGCCGATTCAACGGGGCATGGAGTCCCTGGAGCGTTTATGAGTATGCTAGGAGTTGCATTTTTAAATGAGATTGTAACTCCAGATAATCTATACGCCGATATGATCCTCAATAAGCTGCGCTCGCACGTTATCACCACATTGTCCAACTCCTCTGGTAGTCGCGCCGATGGTATGGATTTAGCCCTCTGTATAATCGATCCTAAAAGCAAAACCATTCAGTACGCAGGGGCAAATAATCCGTTTGTGCTAATTAATGCCGATGGCCTTAACGAGGTGAAACCCGATAAGATGCCCATTGGTAAATTCAGGCGCGATACAAATCCCTTCACCCGGCATATAATTGACTACAATCAGGGAGATGTTGTATATCTGTTCTCCGATGGTTTCCACGACCAGCTTGGTGGCCCAAATCTATTGAAATTTGGCTCGCGAAAGTTTAAGGATATGCTTGTTGAAATTCATACCAAGCCTTTTGCTGAGCAAAAGCAGATTTTAATGGATAGGATTACCGATTGGCGTGCCGATTACAATCAGATTGACGATATGCTGGTTATGGGATTCAGATTAAGTAATGATTAATATTTAATGTCGTATAAAACACCAAAGTTGCAAAGCACATACGTCAAACGTTCTTTGAGATTCTGAAAACTGAGATACGCATCAAAAGGCAACCATTGGTATTTGATTCTTCG
>JAVERU010000035.1:0-25825 GCA_034006965.1 Tenuifilaceae bacterium | reverse complement strand
GGTTGAAGCATGGCAAAACGAGAGAAACAGTAAGGATTGTAAGATTAATTGGAGATTCACAACTAAAGATGCTAGGATTAAGCTAAAGCGTCTTTATCCGTCAATTTATAATTAACATAACACTAGTATATTCATGGCAAAATAGACTGCAAACCCGCGATGAACTCTCGAATTTTAAATGTTGTTGAAATTATTAAAGACCACAAGAGAACCTCATGGGCTATTCTTTTGGGCGTTATAATCATCGCCCTATTTCTCTGCATCAGCAAACCCAGTATTAACAACCCAACCAGCACGGTTCTGCTGGCAAAAGATGGCTCGCTGCTTGCTGCATCAATTGCAGCCGACCAGCAGTACCGATTCCCCCACAACGACTCTATCCCCGTAAAATTTGCAAAATGCATTATTGAGTTTGAGGATCGATATTTCTACCACCACCCGGGAATAAACCCTGCGTCAATAGTCCGCGCTGCATACAACAACATCAAGGCAAAACGGATCATTCAGGGAGGTAGCACCATCACCCAACAAGCCGTTAGGCTATCTCGCAACAACAGGCCTAGAACGCTTTGGGAAAAAGTGATTGAGGCGACCCTTGCCATGAGGCTTGAGCTGGGAACGAGTAAAAACGAGATTCTAGCAATGTATACCTCCAATGCCCCTTTTGGGGGCAACGTGGTAGGCCTCGATGCGGCTGCTTGGCGATACTTTGGTAGGTCGGCCAGTGAGCTAAGCTGGGCCGAGTCGGCTGCGCTGGCCGTGCTGCCTAATGCCCCCGCCTTGGTGCACCCCGGGCGCAACCCCGATGTGCTTATAGCAAAAAGGAATCTGCTACTCAATAAACTTTTCCGCAGGGGAACCATCGACAGCTTAACGTACAGGCTATCGATGCTTGAGCCACCTCCAAGCGAACCAATGCCACTGCCCCAGCTAGCGCCACATCTGCTATCCCGAGCCATAAGGGATGGGTTTCAAGGGAAGACAATAAGCACAACCATCGACCCAAGGCTACAGGAAAGAGCCAATGAAATTATTAAGCACCATCACGAACACCTATCGGCCAACCAGATACACAATGCAGCCGTACTGATAATTGATGTCGACACCAACAGCCCCGTGGCTTACGTTGGCAACGTATCGAGCAGCGTATCGGGCAATCATGTCGATATCATTACTTCGCCCCGAAGCACAGGTAGCATACTCAAACCCTTTCTTTACGCCGCCATGCTGCACGATGGGATGATTCTTCCCCGTACGCTTATTGCCGATATACCAACACAAATTGGTGGCTACTCGCCAAAAAACTTTAATCCAGGGTACGATGGGGCAGTTCCTGCATCGCGAGCTATTGCCCGATCGTTGAACGTTCCAGCAGTTCGAATGCTACAGCAATACGGCGTGGAGCGTTTTCAGCATATCCTTCAGAAGCTGGGACTCACCACGCTTTCCCGATCGCCCAGCGAATATGGACTTTCGCTAATACTTGGCGGTGCAGAAGCTTCGCTTTGGGATTTAGCGGGAGTTTACGCCGGTATGGCCAGGGAGCTAAAGAACTTTAGGTCATATCAAAGCAGGTATAAAACCAACAATTACATCTCGCCACAATTCCATAGCAGAGACCAAGATGAAGACTATACGAATTTAGCGGAACATTCATTACTTAGCGCTTCGGCAATTCACTTCACCTTTGAGGCGATGAAAGAGGTTGCCCGCCCCGATGAGCAGGCGGGTTGGCAATACTTCTCGTCGTCGCGATCGGTAGCTTGGAAAACCGGCACCAGCTTTGGGCACCGAGACGCATGGGCCATTGGCCTTAACCCAAGGTATGTGGTTGCCGTGTGGGTTGGCAATGCCTCGGGTGAAGGCAGGCCCAACCTAACTGGGGTAACGGCAGCCGCCCCCATACTGTTCGATGTGTTTGGACTCCTCCCCGCCTCGGGTTGGTTCGATAGCCCTACTGACGATATGGTTCGCGTGCCCATTTGCCGCCATAGCGGACATAGAGCCTCATCCATTTGCTCGCCTGTTGATACGGTTTGGATCCCAGCCAAAGGGTTGGAAACAGGCGCTTGCCCATACCATAGGCTGGTTCACCTAAATCCACAGAAAACACATAGGGTAACCGACAGGTGCATTAGCACCAACGATATGATTAGCGAATCATGGTTTGTGCTTCCGCCCGCCATGGAGTGGTACTACAAAAGCAAGAATTCGTTTTACAAACCCCTGCCACCCTACATTGCCAACTGTGGTCCCGAGGAGGAGCAAAACACCATGTCGTTGCTGTACCCGCGGATTGAAAATGCCAAAATATTTATCCCTCGGGATATTGATGGCAAGCGTACCGAAGCAATTTTTGAAGTTGCCCATAGCCGACAGGATGCCACCATCTTTTGGCATCTAAACGAAGAGTATGTGGGATCGACCCAACGTTTTCACAAATTGGCCCTAAACCCATCGCCGGGAGTATACACCCTTACGCTGGTTGATGATGCAGGAAATTCGCACAGCGTTAGCTTTAGCATTGAATAAGGTTACGGATTGGGGCTTTGCAAGGTGACAAATTCAAAATGTACATATTGGGATTGGTTAATATATACAAAATTCACTAACTTTAGGGCTAAACGAATTGATGCGCCATGGACAAGCACACTATACCCAAAAGCGTTCGCGAGCTCAATATCCTTATCAAAATTAATCAGGATATTATAAGCACCTTGGTGTTCGAAGATGTTCTGCAGGCAATAAGCAATGGGATGTCGGAGTTGCTCAACATCGAGACCGCAGCGATATATACCATCCAAAACGAAAAAGAGCTTCTGCTGGGCGCCACTACACCTCCACTACCCCCAGGCGTACCAGTCGAAGTAAGGCTTGCCTCCATCGATGATCATCCACATATAAAAAGGGCTATACAGGATCACCAACCCGCTATTGTTGACGACACCAAATCGGCTAAGCTTTCGGCAGCAGAACAAAGCATTGTCGAACTACGCAACTTAAAAAGTATGCTTTACCTCCCCTTTGTGCTTAAGGGCGATGTACTTGGCGTGCTAATCCTGGGCACGTGTAATAAGGCTAGGAAATACACCGAGCATGAAGTAAACTTAGGTCAAACCATTGCCAACCACCTTGCGGTGGCGATTCAGAATGCCAAACTGCATGAGGATATAAAGATCCACAGGGACAATTTGGAGAAGATGGTTCACGAGAAGACCCAAGACCTGAAGACGGCCATTGAGGAACTCCAAGCTGCCAACGATGAGCTGTATGCCAAGAATGAGATTATTATTGACCAAAACTC
This sequence comes from Tenuifilaceae bacterium, assembly GCA_034006965.1. Lineage (GTDB taxonomy): Bacteria > Bacteroidota > Bacteroidia > Bacteroidales > Tenuifilaceae > Perlabentimonas. The sequence goes on along the minus strand of JAVERU010000035.1, from coordinate 22,521 downwards.
CGAACTAAAAGATACGCTTCAGCATCTTAAGGAAACGCAAGCGCAGCTGTTACAATCGGAGAAAATGGCCTCGCTGGGAACGCTAACTGCAGGTGTAGCGCATGAAATTAACAACCCGCTCAATTTTATCATGGGGGCGTACCTTAGATTTGACAACTACTTTAGAAACAAACCCGACCCCAATTTCAAAGAATCCGAATTGCTGCTAGATAGCATAAAGGAAGGTGTAGATAGAATATCAACGATAGTAAAAAGCCTGAACCATTTTAGCCACAACAACAACAAAATGGATGAGAGTTGCAACATTAACCACATCCTCGATAATTGCCTGATCATTTTAAACAACGAGATATTCGACAGGATAAATGTTGAACAGAATTATACTGATGACCAGATTCTTGTGAAGGGTAATGCAGCCGACCTGCACCACGCGCTGCTAAATATCCTTACCAACTCAATACAGGCAATTGAAGGAGAGGGAAGGATTAGCATTACCTCAACTACCGATCCAAAGACCAACAGGGTTAAAATCGAAATTGAAGATACGGGGAAGGGTATAAAGCAAGAGGACATCGACAAGGTAATGGAACCATTCTTCACCACCAAAGATCCTGGGAAAGGTGCCGGTTTAGGGCTCTCCATTTCGTACCGAATTATTGAAGAGCATCAGGGGGAAATTGTAATTTCTTCGAAAGCTGGTAAGGGAACGCTTGTGCGCATTGAATTACCATCGGCAAGCTAAAAAATCAGCATTTGTACCAAACAACTGTTAATGTTGAATCCCTAGGGTTTTTTGCCTAAGGGATTCAACATTACAATCAATCTAAACCGTTAATTCCAAACGGGTATTCGTCCGGGGGTATAGGGTGCTTCCTTCGCATCCATCATTGTACGAGCTTCAACAATCTTCTCCTCAGCAATTACCCTTATACGCTGAAGAACCGGTGGAAACTCATCCTTCAGTATATCAAACTGCATACGAGATGTTCCGGTAATATCGGAAGTGCTGTTGAGCTGTGTGTAGATAACATCGCGCAATCTTTGGTTAAGCGGCACGGCAGCAGGAGGTAACTCCTCGCGGCTAGCTTTTGGCGAGTAGCCATTGAAAATATGCTCAATCTCACTCAGCTCCCTCTCTATTTCGGCAAGGAATGGCATTAGCTCGCCATGCGATGATGGAAGGGTAAGGGCTGTTTGCCTCATGGCAGTTACTTCCGATTGCAAATCGCCAACAAGGCGTTCGGCGCCAACCATTGCCTTCGATAGTTTTGAAACCTCGCGCTGGAACGCAACCATTTCCTCACGATTTTTTGCAGGAAGCGTTGTGTTGTTTAACGGGTTAACATTGAATGTGGCCGGTTGGGCCAGTTGCTTCACCTCTCCGTTGTGGACCATAGCAACCTCAACAGAATACTCGCCGGGCATTACGTATATGCTACCCCGGCTAGGGGCAAGCGGATTAAACTTATTGGGTTTCTGTGGCCAAGTATTATCGTACGACAAATCCCAATTAAACCGTTGAATGCCTTTAGATGGCTTCTGTGTAAATGTTCTCACCACATCGCCCTCAAAATCGCGGATTGTAACCAAAAGGTAAGGTGGAATTTCACGCTTTTCGGCTTCCAATTCATCCAAACTAGGTTGTGGAATTGGTTTCCCCTCCTTAAATAGTTCCTTCTCCATTTCGTGGCGTTTAGCCTTCTTCATTTTGGGAACCTCCTTAAGATATAGGGTAAATGTGGCTCCAAATTCGGGGTTAGGTGCTGTGTAGAAGGTCGATCCTTGTCCGTATTTTTTTGATGTTTGTATGTATAGCAATGCATCCTTTATGCCGAACAGGTGGCTATCGGCGTTGGGCAAATCGGCAGTGAGCTCGCGCAGCGGAGCGTAGTTATCAAGGATATAAAATCCACGGCCAAAGGTTGCCAACACCAAATCGTTCTCGCGCTGCTGAATTGCCAAATCGTATACAGCAATAGATGGTAGCCCCGATTTTAATTCAACCCAGCTCTCACCTCCATTGATTGTGAAAAATGCACCAAATTCGGTACCTACAAAAAGTAAATCCTCCTTAATAAAGTCCTGCTCAATGGTATGCACCGAACCGTTCTCAGGCAAATTCGATGCTATGGATTTCCAAGTTTTACCCTTGTCGGAACTCTTAAGCACATAGGGTTTAAAGTCATCGCGTTTAAGGTTACGGAAGGTGGCAAATACCACATTCTCGTCGAACCTTGATGCAAAAACATCGCTCACATAGGTATAATCGGGCACACCGGGGAACGACGAAACCTTCCGCCAAGTTTTACCGGCATCCTCAGTAATCTGGATAACGCCATCATCAGTTCCTACATAAACTAGATCCTCCTTAACGGGCGACTCGTCGAGCGAAACGATGGTGCCAAAAAGCGATGTGGAAACATCCTTTACCACGGCATCGGCACTCCAATATTTGCCCATAACTGGCCAGGTGTTACGATCAATCTGCGCCGTAAGGTCATCGGAAATAACTTGCCAGGTGTTGCCTCTGTCGTCGCTACGGAAAACCTTGTTGGCTGCAAAGTACAAACGGGTTGGCGAATGAGGGCTGATAATTAGCGGCGAGTCCCAGTTCCAACGGTAAGTATCTTCGCCTTTGCGAGGTTGGGGCTTAATACGGATTCGCTCACCGCTTTTCTTATCGTATCTAACCAGGTTACCATACTGCGACTCGGAGTAAACAATGTCGGGGTTATTAGGCTCAACCCGTGCCCAAAAGCCATCGCCACCCACAGTAATAAACCACTCCTCGCTGGTTACACCTCCGCTCGATGTGTTTTGCGATGGGCCACCCTGCGTGTTGTTATCCTGCGTGCCACCATAAATGTTGTAAAATGGCTCAGCATCATCAGTAGTTACACGATAAAATTGGGTTACTGGAAGATTTGTAACGAAACTCCAGTCGCCCTCATCAATATTATGAGTGATGTAAACGCCACCATCGCCACCAATCATGACGTGCTTATTGTCGTTGGGGTCAATCCATAGCGCATGGTCGTCGACGTGACGCTCCTTATGGCTAACTCTCGACCAAGTTTTACCACCATCGGTGGTTACGTGCGAGTATGTCTCTACAGAATAAACCTTATCAAACTCCACTGGGTCGCAGAAAATCTCGTTGTAATACTGACCACTGGAAACATGATCGCTCATCTTAACCCACGATTCGCCTCGATTTGACGAACGGAAAAAACCACCAGCATCGTTGGCTGCTTCAATAATGGCGTAAAGCACATCGGGGTTTTGGGGCGATATGGCAATACCCATTCCACCCATGTGCTCCCGGGGCAAACCATCGGTAAGCTTGCGCCAGGTTTTACCTGCATCTTCCGATTTGTATAAAGCCGTTTCGGGGCCACCACCAATTTTTGTAAAATGATGCCTGCGGCGCTGTTCCGATGATGCGTAAAGAATATCGGGATTGCGTGGATCGCAAATAATATTGTTGATACCTGTATTCTCGCTTACGTTAAGCACTTTTTCCCATGATTCTCCACCATCGGTGGTTTTGTAAAGGCCGCGATCGCCACCAGGGCCCCAAGCAGAACCCTCAGCAGCAACGTAAACCACATTGGAGTTACGTGGATCAATAAGAATCATACCAATCTGTCGGCTATCTTTTAGCCCCATATTCTTCCATGATTTTCCGCCATTTACCGTTTTATAAACTCCATTTCCATAGCCTAAGGCTCTTTGGTGATTATTCTCCCCTGTTCCTGCCCAAACAACGTTCGAGTTGTTAGGATCCATAGCAAGGCAACCTATGGAGTACGCTCCATAATTGTCGAAAACTGGGGTAAAGGTTATCCCCTTGTTGGTAGTTTTCCAGATATGGCCACTGGCCACTGCTACATAAAACTCCGAATGATTATTCGGATTCACTGCAAAGTCGCCAATGCGACCCGAGGTAAAGGCTGGACCTATGCTCCTGAACTTAAGACCAGAAACCAGCCTGCTGTTCACCAGGGTATCTTTCGCTTCCTCCTTAGAACTTTTCACATTTCGCCTTTGTGCTTCGGTTACATTTGCCGAGAGCGCAATAAGGGCTAGCATCATAAATATGCACACCCCTAGCTTGACTTTTAATTGCTTCATAAGCATTTGGGTTAGGGTTAGTAATGGTATTAACTAGATAATTAGACACTGTGTTGTTATATAGTTTAGCTTAGCAAGAAAATTCGGCTGGCACCTTAGGCCCCTAAAACGATACCCGCACAGCACCCACTACATTTAGCCCAGCCGCTACCAATCCCGAGCTGTATGGGCGATATCGTCTATCGGTAATATTCTCAATTTTGATATTAAATGATATTGTTTCACTATGCCTGTAGTTCCCTCCTAGATTAATTGTATGCCAAGCCGGTGAGTAAGGATTTCCGTCTTCATCCTGAGCGTAAATATGGGGTTTGCCACGTTCCTCTAGCGCTAGGTTTTCATAGGAGACCTCCCCACTGTAGTGGGCATAAAGCGATAGCCTGAGCTTTTTGTATCGATAGCTCAATTGCGAAACACCAAACCAGGGTGCAGCGTGCCTTAGGGGGCTAATAGAGCCATCGTCTAGCTCCTCGGTACCCTTTTGGTAGCTGTATCGCGATGTAAGCATAAGCCCATACGGAAGCATCAACTCAAAATCGGCCTGAAAACCCCAAACCTTTGCAAAAGCAGCGTTTTGAATTGATTGAACCTGGCTAAGCACTCCACCGTACATGATGCTATCTTGCCCGTTTAAAGTGGCGTTGCGCCTAACCATAGCATGGTTGAGTAGGGTGTAAAAGGTGATAAAATCGACCTCAAGGATATTGTTGAACTTACGGGTTAGCCCAAGCTCGACATTGTAGGCATACTCGGCGTTTAGGTCGGGGTTAGGCACAACCACCGAACCTGGCGCCGAGTCGAATATCTTGCCCATATCATCTACATTGGGTGCACGAAAACCTGTTGATAGCACGCCCTTAAACCGCCATTGCTCACTGGGATTGTAGGACAACCCCAGCGATCCTGTTACTGCATCCTTGCTTACCTTAGCCTCATTGAACGGAAGTGGGTAAAAAGTATCGTCGAACTGAGCATCGATAAAAAACTGGGAATACCTAACACCGGCATCCAAATCGAGGATTTCCGATAGTTTAAGCTGATAGGTTAGGTATGTGGCAAACGATGACCAATGAGCCTGAGGATAACGAGCGGGGGCATTCCACTCCACTCCCGATAATATATCCTTATCGATCCCAGTTGAGTTTACCAGGTTGCCTATGGCCTCGGCACCATAAAATATTTTTTGCTTTGTCCCAATATTCTTTCTTAAATCGACATTTAAAGATAGTGCATTCACTTCCTCTGTTCGACTAGTTAGGGTAGTGGCGTTAAAGGCTCTATCGTTACGACTTTCCTGAAAATACTGATGTGCAAGCTGAAGCGTAAGTTGGTTGTATAAAGCCGTGCTGGCTATGCTCCTTACCCTAAAATTATTCATCATCCAAACCTGTGGGCCATAGTACCACTGGGCACTACGAGGCAATCCGTTTCGATATTGAATCAATCGGTCGTACCTGTCGACATTGGATGTGGCAGAATAATGAAATCCATAATCGAAATTCCATCGCGTGCTGGGCTTAAACGATATCTTTTGCGTTACGTTGGTCTGAGAGTATCCGGTACTGAGCTGAACTTTGGGGTTGGGGTTTGGTTTAACCACGTCGGTAATGCCTTGGCGAACAACATACTCTGGGCGCAGATACTCGTTGGGACCAAACGAACCCATACGTAAATTGCCAAAGTTGGTATAGGAGAAGCTGGTTGCAAAAGCCCACTTTTCCCAGCCATAATTAATATCTATATGACCGGTTTTCTCAGCATTTGCCGTTGAGTAGCGGGCCGTTGCGTTGCCACCAAAAACCATGCTGTCGGTACTTGAGTGCTTGGGTGTGAGCGTGTAGAAACTCATCACACCACCAATGGCATCGCTTCCGTAGATAACCGAGCCAGGGCCAAAAAGCACCTCTACCCTATCGACAGCAAATGGATCGATAGAAATAACGTTTTGCAGGTTGCCCCCACGAAAAATGGCGCTGTTCATCCGCACCCCGTCAACAGCAATGAGCAGGCGATTGGTTGCAAAACCACGAATCATTGGGCTACCGCCACCCTGCTGGCTTTTCTGCACAAACACATCGCCCGAAATGGCCAGCAGGTCGGCAGCAGTTTGCGGGTTGTAAAAATCAATTTGCGCTTTTGATATGGGGGTAATTTTTAGCGGAATTTCACGGGCAACTTGGCTCCATTTTGATGCAGACACGACAACCTGATCGATTGAGAAAAACGAGGTTGACATGGGTACTCGGAAATCTATCGCCTCAAGTTCATGAAAGCTAAAATATTGCGTGGTGTAGCCAATAATCCTAATTTCGATAAGTGCAGCACCCTTTAGCGCAGAAATATTGGCCTGCCCGTTTGAGTTGGTTGTAACCAAAAACCGCGGGTAATTGCTGGTTATGGTAACCATGCTTAGCGGCTTGGTTGTCTCCTTGTCAACTATAGTAAGGGTTTGCGCTGTGACGCTAGAAAATATTAGCGCCAGTATGAATGATAAAACTATACGCATTGAAATAAAACTACATGATTATCCGCTTTAGTACCTATATCATTTTTGCGTCATTGCGATCCCGACGTTGTTTGTCGGAAGAAGTAATCTTTAGTCTGATTTACATCAAATTGCTTCTTCGGCAAAAGTACTCCCTGCCTGCCGCCTGCCTTTGCAGGCAGGCGGCAGGCAGGCTCGCAATGTCGAATTCATTATTATTTTGTTGTATCATAAGTTTTTCATCACTTTAGGCATATTTGCGGATAATCATATAAAACTATTTGTTACGCTGCATTCGCTTGGGACCATACCAAAGCCAAAATCCAGTAACGGTAAATAGCAGCAGCGCTAGCCCCATAATTAGCGTGTAAATCAATTTAAACATTCCGTTAGGTATGCCCAGGTAGTAATCAATGATGGAGCCATCATGCAGCATCTCGATAAAATCCGATCGTCTTCGCTCAATATGAAGCAAATCTCCCGTTGCCCCATCAATTTGAACACCCCAAAAACCCTTGGCAAAAATAAACTTAACCACGCCCTTGTCCTGCCTTACATCAACCCTTTCGAGTTCAATGGGAAGGGTAGATGAAATGGAATCGCGAAAAACAGTAAAAGCATGGGTATAAAGACTATCTAATGGAAGCCAATCCTTTAGATTGGTTGATGTACCCGAATAGGTTTTGGCCTGAATCAGCTCGCCGCTATGCTTTTTTAAGCCCAGTAGGATACCTGTGGTGGCCATTACAAAGAAGAAGGCGAATAGTACTGATGCAGTAACCCGATGTAACTTTCGGAAGACACGAATTACAGCAGCCTGTTTCGATCGCTTGGTTTGGTTTCCCATAAGGACGGATTAGGATAAGATAGGTGTAGCAAAAAGGTGAAAACAATATATAAAAGACTTTGTAAACCCAATAGAGTTTAATGCTAAGCTGAATTATCCAAGGTATAATTCCATGGTGAATGACCATAATATCTGCAATTATCAATACCTTTATCGCACCAAAGCACAGGACATTCTGAATCCTAAAACCGTTGAGTATGAAACTCAAAATTACCCTTATTGCCATAGCAATCACTATGCTCAATGGCTGTTCGCCCAAAGAAAAAACAGCCGAAACCACATCCGACTATAGCGGATATGTCTCTGCACATAGCGCGGGAACCATTTCAATAAAGGATGCAGTAAGATTTAGCTTCACCTCAAGCATTGTGCAACCCGAACAAGTAGGAACTGAGGCAGACTCCCGAATACTAAGGTTTAAACCTGCGGTAAAGGGAACATCCACATGGATTGATGAGCGCACCATTGAGTTCAGGCTCGCTGATAGCTTTAAGGGCGATACCGAGTATCAGGTTTCGGTTGCACTAGGTAGGGTTCTCGAAAATATCCCTAGGCAATTAAGCACCTATACATTCGACCTACGAACCATAAAGCAGGCAATGGAGCTAAGAGTTAATGGGCTTGAGTTTTACGACGATGCATCGCGAAGCGACAGGCGCATTGGCGGCACACTGCTAACGGCCGATTATGCAGATGCAAAAGCCATTGCCGAAACCATGAAGGCCAAACAGCTTGGCAAGCAGCTCGAGGTTACCTGGAACTCCACGGCCGACGGTAGAACCCATAACTTCTGGGTCGAAGGGGTAGAGCAAACCAACGATACCGAAAAGGTAAGTATTGACTTAACCGGTGATCCCATAGGGGTTCATCAAGTTGGTTTCGAGGTGGTTGACGTACCTCCAAAGGGAGTTTTCAGGGTGCTTTCGCACAACGTGGTGCAATCGCCCGAGCAGTATATCGAAATTCGCTTCTCGGAGCCAGTAGACCCATCGCAAAATTTACAGGGATTGATAAGCACAAACGGCATTGCCGAATCACGAATTATTACCGATGGTAACCTGGTTAGGGTTTACCCCGCCGCAAGGGTTTCAGGCACATTTAACTTCGACATATCACCTGGCATTCGAAATATCGAAGGGCAAAGGCTTAATCAGCATACATCCCTCACCGTATCGTTACAAACCATCAAGCCACAGCTGAGGCTAACGGGCCAAGGAGTTATCCTCCCGTCGACGGGTGGCCTCGCTTTCCCTTTCCCTTTCCAGGCTGTAAACCTAAGGGCTGTTGATGTTACCATATTCAGGGTGTTTGAAGATAATATTGCCCAATTTCTTCAGGCTAGCAATCTCGATGGATCTAACGAGTTAGGTCGGGTGGGTAGGCTTCTGCTCAAAAAAACCGTGATGCTCGACCAAACTGGGCAAACCGATTTCGCAAAATGGAATACCTACAACATCGACCTATCGGAACTAGTAAAAACTGAGCCCGGAGCCATATATCGAGTTACGCTCAGCATGAGGCGCGAGCACTCCACCTTCATCTGTCAGGGCGACGACTCGGATATGCCAATCACTATGATTGACGAGCAGTACGACTCCAGCGACGATATCCCCCGAACATATTACTACTACGACGATATTGACTATGACCTTTACGACTGGCGCGAGCGCGAAAACCCCTGCCACACATCGTACTACCAACGCAAGTCGGTGCACCGTAATGTGCTTGCCTCCGACTTGGGGATGATAGCAAAAGCAGGCACCGATGGGTCATGGCTAGTTGCCGTCACCAATTTAAACACTGCACAGCCCATTAGCGGAGTAAATATCGACCTGCTAAACTTCCAGCAGCAAGTAATTGCCACATCGAGCACCGACAACAATGGCTTTGCCACATTTAACCTTACCGAGCAGCAGGTACCATTCCTGGCCATTGCCAGAAGTGGAGGGCAGCGAGGCTACCTTAAACTCGACCAAGGCTCTAACCTATCGCTTAGCGCTTTCGATGTTTCGGGAGCAGCAATACAAAAAGGGCTCAAGGGGTTTATCTACGGCGAGCGAGGCGTTTGGCGACCGGGCGATACCCTTTTCGTATCTTTTATCCTCGAGGATAAGGGCAAAACCCTACCCCAGAACCACCCTGTAACTTTCCAACTCACCAACTCTCGCGGTCAGCTTGCATTTCAAAGCGTAGCCACCGCATCAACTGGAGGAATGTATTCCTTCCCCGTTCCCACCAGCAGCGATGCTCCAACCGGGAACTACACTGCACGGGTACAGGTGGGAGGCGTTACCTTTAACCAAGTATTTAAGGTGGAGTCCATAATGCCCAACAGGCTTAAAATTAACATCAACTTCGACAATCAGTCGTTATACTACGGCAAAGTTAACCAAGCTAAAGTTAGCTCGGCATGGCTTCACGGAGCCCCTGCCCGTAACCTAAGGGTACAGGTTGACGCCACGCTATCGCAGGCCAGCACCTCTTTCGATGGATTTAAAGGTTTTTCTTTCGACGATCCAGCCCGGTCTTTCTATGCCGAGGAGCAAACCATTTTCGAGGGAAGGCTCGATGAGCTGGGAGAAGCTAACTTCTCCCCAAACATCAGCGTTAGGTCATCGGCACCGGGTAAGCTAAATGCTCACTTCACCGCCCGTGTTTTCGAAGAGGGTGGTGCCTTCAGCATCGACAGGTTCACTATGCCATACTACCCCTACCGCAATTTTGTGGGCGTAAAAATGCCCGATAGCCAGAACCGAAGAAATACCTACATGACCGATACCACCCAACGGGTAGAGGTTGTAATGGTTACCTCAGAGGGCAAGCCCGTGTCAAACAAGAATGTAAATATTGAGGTTTACAAAATTGACTGGCGCTGGTGGTGGGAGCGCAGCAACGAAAACCTATCGCACTACATATCAAACTCATACCATAGGCCACTACAACGCGTCACTGTTAAAACCGATGCCAACGGTAAGGCTAGCTACAACCTTAGGATTAATCACCCTGAATGGGGCCGCTTCCTAATTCGTGCTGTCGATAACGAAGGTGGACATGCTGCGGGAACCATTGCTTACTTCGACTGGCCGGGGTGGGTTTCGCGCGACAGGAAAGCAACCCCCGAGGGTGCATCGATGCTAGTTTTTGCAACCGACAAGGAAAAGTACAACGTAGGCGAAAAGGCCACCCTTACCATTCCTAGCTCAGCAGGAGGAAAAATATTCCTTACCATTGAGAATGGAGTAAAGGTATTGCAATCGGTATGGATTGATGCTACGGCTGGCGAAACGCAGTATACCTTCACCACTTCGGCCAGTATGTCACCCAATGTGTTTATTAGCGCTATGCTAGTGCAGCCCCATGGACAAACGGCTAATGACCTACCCATTCGGATGTACGGTATTGCCCCCATTTCGGTTGAAAATCCGCAAACACACCTTACGCCAGTAATATCAATGCCCGATGTAATTGAACCCGAGCAAAAGGTAACTATTACTGTTACAGAAAAAAATGGAAACCCCATGGCATTTACGCTTGCTGTGGTCGATGACGGATTGCTTGATCTAACACGATTCCGAACACCTAACCCTTGGGAAAGATTCTACGCGCGCGAAGCGTTGGGTGTCCGCACCTGGGATCTTTACGATCTGGTGGTAGGGGCATCGGCAGGGCGAATGCAACGCCTCATATCTATTGGCGGTGACGACGAGCTTAGCTCCGGGGGAGACAAAACGGCCAACAGGTTTAAACCTGTTGTAAGATATTTCGGCCCATACGAGGTGGGCAAAGGGAAACGCGAGCGGATTAGCTTCACCATGCCCAACTACGTGGGTTCGGTTAGGGTTATGGCCGTGGCAGCCAAGGATGGAGCCTATGGCTCGGCCGAGAAAACCGTGCCAGTTCGTAAGCCCCTCATGGTGCTAGCCACACTACCCAGGGTACTTGGCCCCGAAGAGGAGGTGGTGCTTCCAGTTACAGTTTTTGCAATGGAGCAATCCGTTAAGCAGGTTAAGGTAAAGGTTGAATCGAACGACCTACTTAGCATCAACGGCGATAATCAGCAAACTATAACCTTTAGCGACATTGGCGACCAAGTGGTTCGCTTTAAGATGAAAGCGGCTTCGAGGCTTGGGGTGGCCAAAGTAAAAGTTACAGCGGAGAGCGGCAAGGAAAAGGCATCGCATGAAATAGAGCTAGATGTACGCAACCCCAATGCGGCCATGACCTATGTTCAGGACACCGTGCTAAAAGCCAACCAAAGTTGGAATGTGCAGTACAAGGCATTCGGTATGGAGGGAACCAATTCAGCCGTAGTTGAGCTGAGCACCCTTCCGCCCATCAACCTAGGCAATAGGCTAAAATATCTACTGGAATATCCGCATGGCTGCCTTGAGCAAACGGTATCAAAAGCCTTTCCCCAGCTATTTATTAGCAAGCTAGCCGATGTAGACGATAACGTTAAGCGAAGTGCCGAGGAGAATGTTCGCCATGCGCTAGATAAAATGCGCAGCTTCCGCACCGCCGATGGTGGGCTATCGCTATGGCCAGGTGGCTCCTACGCCGATGAGTGGGGCACAGCCTACGCCGGGCACTTTATCCTCGAAGCCCAAAGGCTTGGATACTCCATACCAAGCGGAATCCTCGATGGGTTAAAACACAGCACACGCCGTGTTGCACAGAATTGGTCGCCAGCAAATAGAGACAGGTATCGCAATAACGAGCTGATGCAAGCCTACAGGCTTTACGTGCTGGCACTGGCCAAAGCCCCCGAAATGGGAGCAATGAACCGCCTTCGCGAATCGACCAACCTTTCGGTATCGGCCAAATGGAGATTAGCTGCAGCATACAGCCTTGCAGGTAATCCCGAAGCGGCAAAATCGCTAATCCACAATGTTCCAACAACCGTTGAGAGCTACCGCGAGCAGTACTACACCTATGGATCCGACATTAGGGATAGGGCTATGATTGTTGAAACCCTTATCCTACTAAATGATTTCGATAAGGCCATGCCGTTGCTACAGCAGCTCTCGGAGAGGCTCAGCTCAACCATGTGGATGAGCACACAGGAGCTGTCGTTTAGCCTTTTGGCATTCTCAAAATTTGCTGAAGCAAATAAAACCTCACAGGGAGTTGATGCCAATATAACCATACATGGCAAGGGGGGTAAAAGGCACAGCACAAATATGTCGATACTTCAGCATTCGTTTGAGCCCGTTCAGCAGGGCACGGCAAAAGTTGAGGTAAAGAACAACGGTGAGGGTATACTCTACGCCAGGCTAATTACCCACGGCATACCAGTGGGTGGCAAAGAGATGGCTCAAAGCAATAACGTGCAGGTTGATATTAACTACCATTTAATGAATGGACAAAAAATCGACCCACAGGCTTTAACCCAAGGCACCGACTTTTATGCTGATATTAGGGTGTATAACCCGGGCACAAAGGGCAACCTGGAGCAGCTAATCCTGTCGTACGTTGTACCATCGGGGTGGGAAATTCGCACCAGCCGGCTTGATGAGGGGCAGGCTGCACGCCCTTCGTCGCCATTTGAGTATCAGGATATTCGCGACGATAGGGTTTACACCTACTTTAGCTTGCCACAAGGGCAGGCAAAGAACTTTAGAATTTTGCTAAATGCAGCATACCAAGGAAAATACTATATGCCGGGCATATCATGCGAAGCTATGTACGACAATACAATAAATGCAAGGCAAAAGGGGCACTGGGTTGAGGTGGTGTTGCCGTAAACCATTTTCCTTTGAAGTCATCAAATGCATATTTGCCAGTTACAATTAAACTCCACGAGTAAATAGTTAACCATTTACACGTGGAGCTATAAAAGCATTAGGGATGAGGAACAAAACTTTCTTGTTTATCCTAACATCGCTTTGGAGTGTTTCCATATACTCACAAATCGATACAACAACGAGCCACAAAATGGGCTGGATTATCCAGTCGGGCGTTAGGTACTGTAACCTTCAGATGTTAAACACAACCTTTGAGAACAATGGAATTTCGCTTCTAAACAATCAGCTTTTTGGATATAGCATTGGGCTAACCTCTAGGAGCATATCAAAGAACTCATATGGCTCTGTAACCCTTTCGTCCTTTGGAGCCAACGACGATGGAATGCAAACGCAGACCTTATCCCCTTCGATTGACATTGTTGAACTTGCATTTAGGTCTCAGCTTGCGCTTACCAACAGTCCGAAATGGCTAGTATTTCCCTGTATAGGCTATGGTGCTGGTTACGGAAGTATGAAGATAACCGATAAGAATCAAACTACGACCTTTGCCGAAAGCATTGCAGACCTAAAGCAAAATGATGGGACTAAAAAACGCTACCCCATGGAGTATCCCTATGCATTCGCAACTTTTGGAATTGGTATCGACAGGGGCATTAAGCTAGCCAGCCATCAATTATTCATTGGCCTTAGCAGTGGGTACAACCTCGCCACCAAGAGTGGGTGGGGATACCCCAACCTCCCAAGCGTTGGTTATAGGGGGTTTGAGTAGAAACTATTGGTGAGGTTTGAACCCAATTTGAGAACAAAATATGATCAGCTAAAACCATAATTAATTCTTTTATAAACAAACTTTTACCTAACCATATTATGCATTGGACAAAAAAACAGGTTTCCATACTGGCCATTGTGGCCATAACATCGTTCATGGGTACATTCCTTATATCATCGATTAACATCGCTTTGCCTGCCATCGAGAGATCAATGGGACTAAACGCCATCAGCTTAAGCTGGGTGGTTACATCTTTTCTGCTTGCCACGGCCATGTTCTTACTGCCCGTGGGGCGTTGGGGCGACATTACAGGAATCCGAAGGCTTTTTAAATGGGGGGTAGTAATTTTCACCGTATCATCGTTGTTATGCGGTTTGGCCGATTCTGGGGGTTGGCTTATTGGGCTTCGATTTATCCAAGGGATAGGTGCAGCATTCACCAGCACAACTGGCCCGGCAATTTTGGTATCGACCTTTCCTCCTCAGCATCGAGGACGAGTGCTCGGCATGTCTGTATCGGCGGTATATTTGGGTTTGGCCTTTGGCCCTTTTGCCGGAGGATTTATTACCCAGTATTTGAGTTGGAGAGCCATATTTTTCATGGCCTCGGGGCTTGGCGTTGTTACCACCGCCATAGCTTTTATCTTTTTGGGAAACGATGAACCCACCAGAAACGATGCAACAAGATTGAACCTAAAGGGGACCTTTTTTTATATGATTGGCCTAGTAGCCTTGGTGTATGGCTCCTCAAACATACCCTCCACAATGGGGTGGCTGCTAATGCTGGGCGGTGCCATATCGCTTGTTGTATTCTGGATAATCGAGAGCCATTCGGCGATGCCAGTTATTGACACGAAACTATTTGTAAAAAATAGGCTTTTCGCCTTTTCGAATCTTGCTGCGCTGATAAACTACAGCGCCACCTTTGCCATTGTTTTTCTAATGAGCCTATACCTGCAAAAGATCATGGGCCTATCGCCGCGCGATGCAGGAACCATACTAATTGCCCAGCCCATCGTAATGGCCATCTTCTCGCCCATAGCGGGGCGATTCTCCGATAGAATTGAGCCGCGTTACCTTGCCACTGCCGGTATGACTATGTGCACTATCGGGCTGGCTGCACTAGCATTTCTATCAACCTCAACGCCCATTTGGTTTATAGTGATAATTCTACTATGGGTTGGATTTGGGTTTGCCCTATTCTCGTCGCCCAACATGAATACCATCATGAGCTCGGTGAGCAAAACGCAATACGGATTGGCCTCGGGCACAGCGGCCACCATGCGGGTAATTGGACAGATTGTGAGCATGACCATTGCGACGTTATACTTTGCAGGGTTTATGGGCAGTCAACCCATTGAGATAGTGCCGAATCATCTGTTCGTTAGTGCTGTAAGATATGGATTCGTAACCTTTTCGCTGATTAGCTTTTTGGGGATATACTTCTCGTACAACCGAGGGAAAATGGACAGATCGTAGAGCTGAAAATTCTTCACACCATAAACCAGCTTGCTTTATACTCTCCACCCACATAAGGGTTGAAATATTCCCCATTGAGTAATATCACCATTTTTTATTGCCAACAGATGCATAGTAGGTAAGGGTTTCGCCTATATTTGCAGGCAGCGGATAGTTGAGCGCCACAACACACCATAAATCAGCTTGCCATGAGAAAATGTGGAACCACCTTTACAGCCTTTCTTCTCCTCTTCTCTCTGGGAATCTCTCAACTTTTTGGTCAGTTTCAGCAAGAGCTGCCCGAAAACCTTGTTAAAGAGGTCGACGAGCATTTAACCCAAGCCAAGGCGTTTGAATCCTCTGGCGACTACAACCAGGCAGCCTTTCATACCAACCGAGTTGGCAATATATACTGGCTCAATGGGTTCCCTACAAAAGCGGTTGAATACTTTGAGAAGACCATTGAGCTAAACAAAAAGATAGGAAACCTAAACGCCCAACGGACTCTTTACAACAATATCGGGATGGTGTATATCGACGAGGAGGACTACCCCAAATCGCTAGACAACTTCCAGAAATCGCTTGCCATTGCCCGCCAGATGAACCGTAAGCCCGACATTGCGTCGGCACTAATAAACGTGGCCAATGTGCAATCGGAATGGGGCAAGCATAGCGATGCCGCCATAACCCTTGAGGAGGCTCACACGCTGGCGCGCGAGCTAAACGATGAGCGTATGCTCCGCAACTGCTACTCTTTGCTCACCGATGTGTACGAGAAGTTGGGCGATAAGGAAAAGTCGGCAGAGTACTTCTCGCTCTTTACGGCCATCACGCAAAAAATACAGCGCGAGGAAATTCGTCAGCGCGACATCCAAGCGCAACAAATGGTAGAGAAAGCCAAATCGGAGGTTAGCGAGATAGAGCAAATGCGCCAGGCTACGGAGGAGGCGCTGCTCGATAAGCAGCGCGCGCTAAAGGAGACAGAAGAGAGTTTGGTGCAGGTTGAGCAAATATCGAGAGAAAGAGAGATGCAGATTGACCTACTAAGCAAGGAGAAGGAGCTACAAGACGCCATTATAAAGAATCAAAAGCTGGTTCGAAATGTTTTTATCTTCATCATCTTTGTAGTGGTTTGCTTTGCCATACTATTCCTCTACAACCTTAATATAAAGAAGAAAGCAAACGAGAAGCTGCAGAAGCAGAACAGGGAGATAGCTGAGCAAAAAGATTTGATTGAGCAGGTTAACCAGGATCTGGGCCTTGCATTCAACAGGATTGAGAAGCAAAACCACGATATCACCAGTAGTATCAACTATGCCCAGCGCATCCAGGAGGCATTATTACCTAACCCGGCAAACCTTTCGAGCATCTTCCCCGACTCGATGGTTTATTTTCAACCCCGCGACATCGTTAGCGGCGACTTTTACTGGTACACTGGTTACGGATCGCCCAAAGCATTGGCAGATGACCCGAGAGAAAATTTCATTAAGATACCCAGCTTAGCAAATTCTGAAAAAGGTTTTCTTATTGCGGCTGTAGATTGCACAGGGCATGGTGTGCCAGGTGCGTTTATGAGTATGATTGGCTTTAACCTGCTCGAAACCATTACTCGCAACGACACAATCCTTCCACATCAAACCCTAAGGAAGCTACACAACGCCATTCGCTACCTGCTAAAACAGGAAACCACCGACAACCGCGATGGCATGGACATGGCCCTTTGCGCCATTACCGATAGAGGGCGGAAAGTACATTTTGCTGGCGCCAAAAATCCGTTGATATCCATTTGCAATGGAGAACTCACCTACATCAGGGGCGATGTTTACCCCATTGGGGGATTACAAAAAGAGGGGGAACGCGAATTCGCTCTACACACCATAAATGTGGAAAAACCTACCTCATTCTATATTTTTTCCGATGGCTACACCGACCAGTTTGGCGGGCAGCATGGCAAGAAATTTGGCACACGATCATTCAAGCAGCTGCTACTCGAAATAAATCACCTCCCAATGCAGGAGCAGGTTACGGTGCTCAAAGAGAAGATGGCTAGCTGGATGGGTAAAGAATACAAGCAAATTGATGACATTATAGTTATTGGGTTTAGAGTAATACCAGGTGAAGTTGATTTGTAAAAACATTTTTACTACATTTAAGGCACAATACGTATACAAACCAAAATCGGATGAGACACACCTACGCCCTTATAGCTATAGCACTGCTCTCAACAGAAACCCTGTATGGGCAAACCCTCACAAAGCATGAGGCAAAACTATTTGTCGACAGTACCGGGCAGGTATACACCCGAGCCGACGCACCAGCTTACATCTTTATTGCCCCCGCCGATGCCGAGGATCAGCTAACGATTGTACCCAGCTCCGACAAGGCGGCCAACCCTATGCAGTGGGATGGCCCAGGAAAGCATTACATAGTGCACAAGGATAAGGAACGCAATATGGATATCCGATTCCGCATCCTTGCCGATGGAGAACCGCCAACAACAACCATGGAATTCCAGAGCGGTTTGCTATTCAAGTACAACAACATCTTTTTTGCCGAAAGCGGTTCATCAGCCATCCTTGCTAGCCAAGATGATATGTCGGGAGTTTCCCAATCCTATATTTCTGTTGACGACAACAATTTTTCCGAGTTTACACAACCACTAACATTCTCGGGTAATAAAGAATACGCGATTCAAATATATTCAACCGATAACGTAGGCAATACAGAGTATCCGACATCATACAAGGTGGTAACCACAACAGAGGCTGCTGTTCAAATGGAGAATATTTACTTCGAAACCAACAGCACCTCGCTTAATGCAAAATCAGTAGCCGAGCTGAATAAGCTGGTCGAAATTCTGAAGCAGTTCCCACATGTTCACCTTGAGATAGGTGCTCATACCGACTCCAAGGGAAATCCCAGCTACAACCTTGGCCTATCGGAACGTCGTGCACAAACTGTTGTAGACTACCTTAAATCCAGAAGCATACCCGAATGCAGGCTAACAGCCAAAGGGTATGGCGAAACAATGCTTGTTAATGAATGTGCTAAGGACGTTGAGTGCCCCGACGCAAAACACAGGGAAAACCGAAGGGTAGAGTTTGTAATAACCAAGGTAGATGAAAACTAACCCTAAAATAAGGGACAACATGAAGGTTCGCAATTTTCTTTACAT
This sequence comes from Tenuifilaceae bacterium, assembly GCA_034006965.1. Lineage (GTDB taxonomy): Bacteria > Bacteroidota > Bacteroidia > Bacteroidales > Tenuifilaceae > Perlabentimonas. Next base: position 3,910 of record JAVERU010000035.1, on the reverse strand, counting down.
ATTCGCTATTCTTTCCATTGCCTTTGGATCACAAGAATTATTAGCGCAGGATGCCAAAACGTTTTATGTCGACTCCACAGGACGACTCTTCGTAAACCCCGGCACACCAGTATACCTATACCTCTCCACCTCGCCCACGGGTGAGGATGCTGTTAGGGTGCAAAGCATACAGCCCGAGGGAAACCCTATGTACTGGGATGGTCACGGGGTACACTACCTAACACATATGGACCTCTACCTTGGGCGAAAAATCCGTTTCGACCTGTTTGCCGATGGCCGCCCTCCCACAACATCGACCAAATTCAACGTGAAAGAGGGTATTCAGCGAGACAATAAGATATTTCTATCGGGAAGCGCGGTGCTTGAACTGGCATCCATCGATCCACATTCGGGGGTTCAAAGCATACACTACTCGGTTAATGGCTCCGATTACCAACCATACACTCAACCCCTAACCTTTGACAAGGATGGCGAGTTTAGCGTGCGCTTTTACGCCTTCGACAACGTGGGCAATCGTGAGGATGAAGGGGAACGAGTAATTGTGATAGACACCACCCCTCCCACCACCATGCTAACCATCGATGGTCCGCAGCACAACGAGGTTGTTGCACCAAGCACCAAGCTTGTTTTAGCTGCAACCGATTCGCTAGGTGTACGGTCTACTCACTACACCATTAACGATGGCAACGAGCTTCGCTACACTCGTCCCGTAAGCCTATTGAACCTATCCGAAGGCGTGCATTCAATAGCATGGTACTCCATAGATGAGGTTGGGAATACCGAGCAGAAGCAGTCGTTCGAGTTTTTTGTTGATAGAACCCCACCCATGGTTTTCGAGGAGATATCGGGCAACACCTACATGGTAGCCGGGCGCGAGTACTCCTCGGGGCGCAGTCAGCTTCGCATTGTGGCTGTCGATAATAAGGCGGGGGTTAACGAGATATACTACTCCATCAACAATTCACCATTCCAGCTATACGAAAAGCCCATTTTCCTTTCGGAGATAACAGGTGCCGTTTCCGTTCGTTCCTACGCCATCGACAACGTTGGTAACAGAGGCGTTAGCGATGCTGAAGGGCAACAGTTCTCGATGCCCGAGGTTGATATCACCGGGCCCAATATCAGCCATTCATTCACAGGGAAAAGAGTTACCCTTCGCGACACCGTTTGGATAAGCCCAATCACCAAAATCAACATACACGCTAGCGATAGGGGCTCTGGGCTAAACAGAATTGAATACCGACTCAACAATAACACACCTGTTGAATATTCCGCTCCCTTTACGGTTGAACAGGAAGGGTACCATACAGTAAATAGCAGCGCTTGGGATAACGTGGAGAACCTAAACATATCGTCATTTGGATTTGGGGTCGACAACCAAGCCCCCCAGATTTTTTTCCACTTTTCGGTTATACCACACAACAAACAACCTGATGGCAACCTAAATGTATATCCACCTAACGTGCAGCTATACATTGCCGCCACCGATGACAAGGTAGGAGTTGACCGAATAACAGTATCGGTAAACGAAGGCAGAGAGAGAGGCTACTCGCAACCCCTAAGCGATTTTAAACCCAATCGGCTTAACACCGTTACGCTAAAGGCTATGGACAGGCTGGGCAACGAGAGTTCCCAAACCATTACATTTTGGGTTGAGTAAAGGGTGCTACAGCACGGTTAAAAATTCCTTGGGTATAAGCAATGGCCATACCAAAGTTGGTAACCGGAATACCCGCCTCGATGGCTGGACGCAACCTGTTATGCAGCTGCTTACGGGTAACAACGCAACCTCCACACTGAATAACAAGGGCGTAATCGGTAATTGCTCTGGGCAGGTTATCGAGCCCTGCTACCATTTCGTACTCCAAATTTTTTCCAGTAAACTCAGTAATCCAGCGAGGGATTTTAACACGGCCAATATCATCGCATGAAACGTGGTGAGTGCAGCTCTCGAGCAGCAACACCCTATCGCCATCCTTTAAATCCGAAATTTTGGGAGTCCCCTCGATGTAGCTATAAAAATCGCCCTTAAGGCGAGCCAGCAATATGCTAAAGCTGGTTAGCGGCACTTCCATTGGCACAATCCTGCTCACCAGGCCAAACATCTGGCTATCGGTTATTGCAAGCTTAGGCTTTAGGCCTGTAGATTTTAAAAAGCCTTCCACCTCAGTCTCTTTTAGAACGATGGAAACGGCATCGTTATCAAGCGCATCGCGGATGGTTTGCACCTGGGGGAGGATTAGTCGCCCAGCAGGCGCCTCGGTATCGATGGGTGTGATAAGCAGCACCACATCGCCCTTGCCAACGAGACCGCCCAACAGCGTAGGTTTTTGCCATGACACCTCGGGAATGGTATTGTGAATGGCCTCAACCAGCGCATCGTAACCAAACCCTGTTTTGGCCGACACCTCAACCACTATGGGTTTCGTATCTAGCTTTTCCAACATCAGCTTTAACTCGGGCTTAATGGGGCAAATATCATACTTGCTATGCATAATTATGTAGGGAACATCAAAACGCTTAAACTCCTCTACAAGGTTATCCTCAAAGCTACCCCACGTATTGTTGGCTATTAACAGAATGGCTAAATCAACCTGACGAATGGAGTCGTGAGTTTTGGCAATACGCTGCTGCCCCAAATCTCCCTCATCGTCAATACCCGCCGTATCGATAAGTATTACGGGGCCAAAATTTAGTATCTCAAGCGATTTTTTTACCGGATCGGTAGTTGTTCCGGCCACATCCGACACAATGGCTACCTGCTGGCCCACCAGCATATTCACCAGCGAACTTTTCCCATTGTTCCGTCGACCGTAAATACCAATATGTGGTTTGGATTCCTTACCTCTGCTCATAACGTAGCGCTTTGCTGGCAAAGTTAATATTTTCGTTTACACCAATAATGCAATTCAACACAGGTTATTTGTAAACCTGAAGATGCTATAAGCTAAAACAAGATTGATTATAAATTACTCGAAAGCATCTGCTTTCCGAGCAACACAAGAACAGGTAACACAAAAAATCTATAATTTAGCAACCAAAACATAACAAAACTAAAAACCATGGCTAATTCTGTTATCGACCTAAAAAAAGAACAGCAGGTTACGCTAAATACCCCAAGGTACAAGTACAGCCTAATGGCAAAGATATTTTTTGCCGGGATGGATATTGCCGCAGGCAAAAAGGATGACCTGCCCAAGGCTAAGCTGCTGGAAATTTTGGCAAGTATTCCCTACAGGATGTGGGAAATAAAACACTACATGAAGCTCACCCGAAAGTTTAGGAACACCAAGAAGGTTGAAAAATTTCAGAGCGTGGTCGACTGGGGTCGTAGTGCGCAGGACAACGAGTACATGCACCTGCTGGTTATTCATGAAAAGATGAAAGAGGATGGCATTAAGGATAAGTGGTACCTAAACCCCATAATTGCCTATTTTATAGTTCTTGCGTACGTTATTATTGCAAAAACGATGGCCTTTTTTAGTCAGAAACGCGCATTCCTTTTCAATGCCGAGTTTGAAAACCACGCAGAGCTGGTTTACGCCAAGCTTGTAGCTGACACCCCCCAGTGGGAAGAGCAGAAGCTAACCAACGAGTTGGTAAAAAGCTACGCCGATGTTGACACCTGGGCCGATGTGTTCAGGCGCATCAGCCTCGATGAGCGCGACCATATGAACCACAGCTTCGAGTTCTGCGGAAAGCCTGAGCTAGTTCAAAAGTACGAGGGGATGCCCAAAAGCTATACCGTTTAAATTAGATACTGGCCAAAATACTATAAGGGGGAGCATCAGCGTTCCCCCTTTTTTTGTAGGGTTTGCTTTTGCGACACATTAACGGATAAACCCAATAAAAAGATAAAAACTTCGCCCGACAAAAACCACAACCTTGCGGCAATGGATATGGTTGCGGC
>JAVERU010000192.1:0-3936 GCA_034006965.1 Tenuifilaceae bacterium | reverse complement strand
CTTTTGAGAGTAGAATGGCTGTTAACTTTTTAGACCATCGCCGAAAGGAAATAGATGACATACTAAAAGGTCAATTAAATGCCTTTAAAGCATTTAATAAAGGTTCACTAATAGCATTTATGCCAGCTACAGAAATTAAGAATTTTGTTAAAGATTACAATGACTTTTACAATAATTCATTAAACCTGTCTGAAAAAGAAATGGAGGAATCAAGACAAAGGGCCAGAGAAGAAGGTTTTGTTGACACAGAAGAAGAGCTTGAATATCAATATGAAGCATCAGATACAGCATTGGTCTTTTTCAACCCTAAAAGCGGGGTAGAAGTTGCCTTGGGTGTGAATAATGCTTTCCCCTTACCAGATAATCCTTTTTTTAATATAGAAGATAGCGATGAGGACATAATAGGTTTATTAATGTCAGAAGAGATGTCAGCAGAATTAGCTACCTATTGTATTGACAACTGTAGGGAAAATTTACCGTTTTTTAATGAAGGTACTGGAAAAACTTATTTAGAGGATATTGATTTCTTGTTGCGCTTTTTTAAAAAAAATAAGTACCACTCGAAGCCATCCATAACTATGACGGGAACAGCGTGATAAATAGCCATATAAACGGCTTTGAAGCAATAAGTTAACGACAGATTGTGGGCTGCAATATTTTTACTGACTTTGGAAGAATCTGTTGAACAGAAAGTGAAAAGATATTTAAGGTCTGTTCCGCAATAAAGTCCATGCCGAAATAAATAGGGCTTCTTACCAATTATCATCCACTCTGTGTCACTCCCCCTCATCCTAATAAACTCCAATGTGATAAAAAAATCTACTGCTTGGTGGGGATTGAAATATTTTCTAAATTTGATGGCAATTAAAACCAACTAAAAGCCGAGAAAACTATAAACCCTGACACATTGCTAACACATTGCTCTTGAATATGCTGAATTTACCTACAACATAATCACTTAAATTAAATTGATATGAAAAAGTTTTGGATCTTTCTGTTAATCTGTGCGATCAATCTATCTGTGGTCGGACAAGTGGTCGGCAGCTACACAATCGTATTAAACAACGATACCTCGCCTTTAAATGCCAGCTTAAAAAACAGCACTTTTGTTTATAGCTTTAAGAAATCGGATGTGTTAACAATCACTTTTAAGGAGCTTGAAACCGTTGTTGGCCAAAAATCTATTGAAATTACTTCAGATTTCGATGACGTCAAAATTCAGGTTGGAACTTTTAATGAAGCTGATGTTCAGGATGATGAAAGTTCTGTTGTAAATATCGCATTCGACAAACTGAAACTTAAAGCCGGAACAGACGAAGCCTACAGCCTTTTGATAAAGGATGAAAATAAACGTCAGACCATATTGAAGTTCCGATTAATTTAAAAAAGCTGTTCGTTTTGCATTTAATTCAGCGGCAGAAGGAAAGACGCTAATCTGGTACTTTTATTGAACTGTTTGTTTTGATAGTCATTTTTGATGTATTGCACAGCGCAAGACCTGCTTTAGCAGGATTCCTATTGCACATCCTGCATCCTACTGATGCGCAAAATCCACTAAAACAGCTGCTTGGTGAGAGTTAAAAAATTCTCTATATTTGAAGTCAGTATTAACCAATGAAAATGAGAAAACCTGCAAGGAATTTAGCAAATGACCTTAACAGAAATAAGTCGGTTATGAGATGCTTAATTATGCATTATTAGGTATCCTAACCTATTGGTATCCATTTAATAACCAATAAAACCAAACACCATGAAAAGTTTAACATTATTTTTAGCGCTCAGCTTAATTTCAATTTTCGGCTACTCACAATGGCAATATAATGACAGTGATATTTATTTTGAAACAGGCAATGTTGGCATCGGATTGTCAAATCCTGATTTCAAGTTGGAAATAGCTGGTGTGCATGATTATGCAGACAATCAGAGAACATTTATAAGGCTTATCAACCACTCAGTAAGTCATAATTCTTTGGTAAATATGCGCTTATTTGCTGGTGTAAATGGTGCCTACACAAGTTTATCCCATAAATCTGAAACTTATGCAGCAACCGCGAACCAGGCAGATTTCGGGGATTTATTCTCTAATGGTGCAGGCCTGCTTTTAAGGGCCAGTGGCGGAGTAATAAGATTGGAAACCAGCAGAGGTGTAGCAACTGAAGAAAGAATGAGAATCAATAGTGATGGACTCGTTGGAATTGGCACCGATGATCCCCAGGCCAAGCTTCAGGTAGCTGATGGTGATATTTATATTAGCGATATTACAAAAGGTGTCATTATGAAATCGCCTGATGGTCAATGCTGGAAAGGAACACTAAATAATGATGGTGTTCTGAATTTCATGCTAATGTATTGCCCTGGCACTGTTGCTCAGGCAAATCAGCCTCAGGACATACCCTATAATATTTCTATTTCCCCAAATCCTACCACAGGATTAATTACAGTAGCTGTTGACAAGGAAGAATTAAATGCACTGAATTACCAGCTCAATGATTTATATGGTAGAATAATTTTAGATGGGAAAATAAAATCAAATGAAGAGAGAATCAATATTGAACATGTTTTGAATGGAGTATATATCTTGAATATTTTTGATGAAACCGGAAATATCCTGACTTCAGAAAAAATAATAAAAAAGTAAATACATTATTTTTTTAGCGGCTTTGTTATTTGTTGATAACCAGTATTATAAAAGGTCTCGCGAGTATCTTCCCTTCGTGGAGCAAAGGAGATGTAATCCAACAAAAAACAATTGCAATACATCATAATTTGTCAACGATAAGTCAAATTTCAAATCAGCTTGTTATCCTAAACTATAAGTCTCCGGGATGCTAGCAGAAAACTTGGTGGTCCAAAAGCATATTTACACTAAAAATCCCGCCATCACATAGCAGCAATGCTATAATAATTCACAGCGAGCATGGATAAAACGAAATTTTTAAGCCATTCGAGATAGGAAAAGTCCCCGGAAGCTTTTATCCAACACCACAAGGCATTTTTCGTACTTTTGCAGTTTAGATTCAACTCTTGAAAATGATTACAGCAAAAGGTATTTTTAAGTCTTACGGAAAGGTAAAAGTGCTCAAAGATATTGACTTCCACGTATCCAAAGGCGAAATCGTGAGTATTGTCGGGCCGTCGGGAGCCGGAAAATCTACACTCTTGCAAATCATTGGCACCATCGAACAGGCAGATCAAGGAAGTCTGAGCATCAACGACTTAAATATTAATGATTTAAGCGGGAAATCACTAGCTGCTTTTCGCAATCAAAAAATTGGTTTCGTGTTTCAGTTTCATCATTTATTTCCTGAATTCACCGCCCTGGAAAATGTGTGTATCCCAGCTTTTATTGCCGGGAAAACAAAAAAACAAGCCGAAAAAGAAGCCTTACAATTACTTGAATACCTGAATGTTATTGACAGGAAGGAGCACAAACCCGCCGCCATGTCGGGAGGCGAACAACAGCGCGTAGCCGTGGCGCGTGCACTTATCAACCAACCCGCTGTGGTGCTGGCCGATGAGCCTTCCGGAAACCTCGACACCCATTCTGCCGCTGAATTGCACAAGCTGTTTCTGGATTTGCGCCAAAAGTTTAATCAAACCTTTGTCATAGTTACCCACAACACCGACTTAGCCAATATGGCCGACAAAAGTTACACCCTTGCCGACGGAAGCTGGCAATAACAGCACTTCAAACAATAATGTAGCACAATAAGCGTTTCAAAAAGAATACCTTAATTTCACGCTAAAGTATGCAAAAGCAGTTTTTTACCCTTCTATTTATAGCCCTCATTCTCAGTTGTTTTACGCAACAAATAGCCGCTCAGGAAGTTAGCCAGTCTTACGAAGTTCTGATGGAGTCGGGCACTGAGAAATATTCGGCAGGTGATTTTATCAGCGCCAAGACCTATTTTGAGATGGCATTGCAAAAGAAAAAAG
>JAVERU010000191.1:0-3949 GCA_034006965.1 Tenuifilaceae bacterium | reverse complement strand
CCTGGCGACGGTTCCCGGACTGCTGCCGCTGGTCTGCATCGACATCGCCTATTATCGCGGCGCGATGCACGCGGGCATCATGACCGACGAAAAGCGCCAGCGGTATGAAGATCACATCCGCCTGCTGGAGCGCATCGCCGACGGCCGGGTGAAACTGGGGGCGGGCGACCCGGGGCAAAGCTCCGACGGGGGCGCGGTCTTTTCGGCCGGTACCCGTCGCATCACCCGGGGCAGCATGAGCGGGGGCTTTTAAGTGGCCCCCGTGTCGATGAAGATCGAGGGCCTCGCCGAGCTGGAGGCCGACCTCGCGGCGATATCCCGCCGGGTGCGCGATCTGCGGCCGCTGTTCGCCGAAATCGGTGAACAGGTCGTCAGTCAAACGGCACTCAGTTTCATCAGCGGGCGCGGCCCGGACGGTAAAGCCTGGATTCCCTCGCGCCGGGTATCGACCGGCGGCGGGCAAACCCTCATCGACACCGGCCGGTTGCGCGGGTCGTTCGGCTACGACGCCACCGATCGGCAGGTCGAAATCGGATCGAATGTGGTCTATGCCGCCATCCATCAGTTTGGCGGGGTCGCCGGGCGCGGGCACGGGGTCACGCTGCCGGCGCGGCCCTTCATGCCGACGCGCGTCGACCAGATCGACGACCTCGACACGATCATGACCCGCTTCCTCGAAAGGGTACTCGATGACCGTTGAAGACTTTCTCGCCGCCGTCGTCGCCGATCTGACGCGGCAACTGCCCGAACTGCGGGAATGCCGCGAGCACGAGGGGCGCTTCGACCTGAACGAAATGAAGCGGCTCACCGTCAACAGCCCCGCCGTGCTGGTCAGCTGCCTGGGCTTTACCCGCCTGGGCGGCGCCCGCACCGGGACCGTTGAAATCGAGCTGGCCATGGCCGCCTTCGTCGCCTGCGCCGGGGGCAAGTCGCGCGACCGCGCGAAAGCCAGCGCCGCCCTGTCTCAGGCGGTAGTGACGCGGGTGCACGACCAGCTTTGGGGATTCTCCCAGGGGGTGCGTCCACCGGCGAATATCCGGGGTGAAAATCTTTACTCACAAGAAATCGATAAGGCCGGGGTGGCGCTGTGGGCGATCACCTGGCGGCAATCCATCTTTGTTCAGCCTTAGCGAAAGGAAACCATCATGGCAGCAGGCAGCTATCTCGGCAGCGGGGATGTCTTTGTCGACCTCCTCGATGAGGACAACGCACCCACCGGGTACCGTCTTGAAGGCTCGGTAAAAGGCTTCGAGATCCAGGTCGAAAACGAGATTAAAGAGCAGATCAGCTACGGGCGCGAAACGCGGGGGCAGGTTTTGGCGACCGCCGTCATCCCCGGGAAGCCCATGCTTCGCTTCACCTTCCAGAAGCTTTCCAGCGTCAACATGGCGATGGCCGTTCTCGGCGCCGCCGTTTCCGGCAGCCAGACCGCCGGGGAAGTGACGGCGGCCTCGCCGCAGGACGTGACGGCCAAGCCCGGGTTTTACGTCGACCTCGGCAAAGCGAAAATCAGCGATCTGGTGGTGAAGGACGCCACCGATACCACCACCTATGTGGAGGGCACCCATTACCTGGTTGACGACGACCTCGGCATGCTCATGGTCATCGCCGGCAGCGGTATCGACGCAGACGACGTTCTGCATGTGTCCTACAGTTACGCCGCCTACAGCTATAGCGACATCACGGGGAACAGTAACCCGAACATCAAGGTCCGTATCCGTTTCGCGGGAAAGAACTATGTCGACGGGAAATCCCTGGTGGGCAATTTCTTCCAGGTGGCCCTGCGCCCGACCAGCGCGTTACCGCTCATCTCCGACGATTTCATCGAGCTGGCCATCGAGGGCAACTGCGAGATTCCCACCGGCGGGACGACCGCTTTTACCATCCGCCGCCAGGAGTAACGGATGAGGCGTACCAAGAACATCGCATGGGGGGACGGCGACCTGACCGTGAAAGAGCTGACCATGCAAGAGCTGATCGAGGTGCTCGGCACTCTCAGCCGCACCGCCGACCATCTCGACCTGGTCTTTCACGAGCGGCTGCCGAGCGAGGCTGTGGTGATTTCCAGCGGCATCCCCCGGACGGAGCTTCTGGCCTTCCCCCCTTCCCGGCTCGATGAGCTGTGGAAGGGGGTGGAGGAGGTCAACCCTTTTTTTCTGGACGCCGTTTAATCATGTGTGACGTAGGGGCGCAGCATGCTGCGCCCCTACCTTAGAACCACCGGGGGAACCGTGAAACTCTCAAAAATCATCACCATCGACGGGCGCGACATCACCTTGAAAGAGCTGACTGTCGAAGAGATTTGCAACTGCATGGATGCCGTGACCAAGGGCAAAAAGGTCGATGAGCTGGATGTGATCATGGCCGGCACCCTGCCCGCCGAAGCCGTGGTGAGATCCTGCGCCATCGACCGGGCTGATCTTCGCGCCCTCACCCCGACCACCCTGGAACCGATATGGGAGGCGGCCGCCGAGGTAAACCCTTTTTTTGCCCGGATGGTGGCCAAGCCGGAAGCCCCAGCCGAGAACCTTTCCGGCAGTCCATCGAAAAAGCCTGTGAATTCCTGATCGCCAACGGGCACCAAAAGCCCTGGGAGTATGGTGGAAGTTTTTTCTTGAGGTGCGTCAAGAGCCATGGCAGCGGAAAATAAAATCGAACTGTTGATTGCCGCGCACACGAAAGGGGCCGAAGACGGGCTCATGCGTGTCCGTGATCGTTTCCAGGCGATTATCCCCACCACCGAAAAAGCCGCCGACAACTTCCGCGCCGCCTCCAAAGCGCTGGATGTAAAACCCATGCGCCTGGTCTCGCAAGAGATCAACAGCCTGCGCGAGCACTATCAACGCCTCTCCTCTTCCGGGCTGCTCTCCCAACGGGAGCTAGCCCAAGCCGCCGAAAATCTGCGCATCAAAACCGCCCAACTCCGGGGCGAATATACCGGCACGAATACCGCCATGCAGCAGGGCGCGAACGCCGCCAGTAATTGGGCCACGCGCATCAAGCAGGTCGCCGCCGCTTACGTCGGCTATCAGACCGTCACGACCGTGGTGCGGAGCATCGTCGAAGCGACAAAAGAGGCGGAACAGAGCCAGTTCAATTTGCAAGCCTCGGTCAAAGCCGCCTCCCGCGAATTCGGCAACACCGGCACCTTGGATTTCTGGCAGGGCAAGGTCAAGGAGATGTCCGCCGCGCTCAAGGTTTACAGCGAAGCCGACGTCGCCAACGCCGTCAGCCGCACCGTCGATATGACCAAGCGCCTGGGCATGTCCAGCGAGCAGATGGAAGAGCTGATCAAGCGCAGCGCCGATCTTTCGGCGGGCAAGACCGACCTGCAAGGCGGGATCGAACGTGTCACCGCCGCCCTTCGGGGCGAGGCTGAATCCGCCGAATTCCTCGGCCTGACCCTCAACGAAAATTACATCAAGGCTTGGCACGAAGCGCACAACGCCCACGGCACCGCCTGGAAAGACCTCACCGACCTCGAAAAAGCCCAGGTCCGCTACAACGTATTTCTTGAGCAGTCCGCCGAAATGCAGGGCCGCGCCGCCGACAGCGCCAACACCTTCTCCGGCGCCCTGGCCATGGTCAAGACCTCCGTCGCCAACAGCATCGCCAACAACCAGAACCTTGCCGCCAGCCTCTCCGGCGTGGCAAACATCATCCGCGAAAACGCCGACACGATAGGGGATATGGCTTCCGCCATCGCCACCGCCACCGGTGAAACGATCAAGTTCGTGGTGGAAAACAAGAACGTCGTCGCCGTTCTCGCCGGAGCCGGGGGCATGGTCGCCGCCGTCGGTGCCACGGTCAGCGGGTTGACATCGCTCCATGCCGGTCTTGAACTGATCCGCAAAACCAAAATGGCCGCCACCTTTACCGAAGCAGCGGTTGGGTTGGCTAATATGTCCGGCGCCGCCACCGGTGCCAGGACTGCCCTGAATGTCCTAGC
>JAVERU010000190.1:0-3956 GCA_034006965.1 Tenuifilaceae bacterium | reverse complement strand
TCCTCCATATTCAGCCGCGAAACTTCTCGTGTTTCAACTTCAAAAATATCTTTCTCAACCAATGCCTTAAAGGCTGCTGGTGATACGTTGGCTTTCTCAACCAGATCTTTTTTGATAATCGAGCTGGTGAACGTTCCTTGCTGGGGAGCCGTGAGGGCAAGAAATGCCATTAGCATCTTTTGTTGTGCTTGCGCCCTTGCTAGCTGCTCGAAAACCTGATTAACATCATGGTCGGTCTTGAGCCTAGGGTGTAACCTTACATACGTTTCGAGTTTAGATTTAAATGCAGGCTCTATCCTTTCGTTTATGGAGAGGATTTTCTTGTCGAGAAGCCCCTTAATAATACCCATGGGTTGCTTTGCATCGGCCTTTGCAACAAGCTGCTGAATGCTGATGCTGTTGCTATCCTCGAAAGCATTAAGAATTAAAGCCTCGGAGTCGGTTAGTAGATCGGCCATTGCGAAGTTCTCACCTCGGCTAATAAGGGCTTCGCTCTCCAGCTTAAGCCCCGATGGGAGCGCCGCTTTCATCACCTCGCCCAGCGTGCACATGTAGTAGGTCGATATCCAGCTCCAGAGCTGTAGCTGCTCCTGGTGCACCAAGGGTTCCGAGTCGATAACCTGAACTATGTCCTTGGTTTGGTATGCCTCGGGAGCATTGCCATGTACACTATGCACTATGGCTGAGTATAGCTTCTTTTTACCAAACTGCACCACCACCCTTACCCCGGGCATAACCTGTTGGGCCAACTCCGATGGTATGGAGTAGGTGTATAGCTTTGGCAATGCCATGGGCAGAATTACCTCGGTATATAGTTGGGATTCTGAATTCACAATGGCAAAATTAACCGAAAATTTGGTACAACGAAATTACGGCAACTCGCAGCATTTCGTAGTTCGTCAATTATCTTGAGGAGCCTAAGTATGGATAGGGCGTTGAACTTGGTTAGCCGCTCTTTGTTAATCTTTCAATCAACCACTCCGCCAATCATAATTAAAGTTGGCAATACGCAAATGGTAAGGTAGGCCGAATCAATCAATCAGTAAGTCACTTTAGACGCTGACAGGTTTTGCAAACGCTGACAGGTCTTTTCAATCTTAAGCTAAGCCCTAACGATTGCCAATCATGCAAACAGTCTGCCCCACTTGCGACTCGTTCAATCACCCAATCATCCAATCACCCAATCATCCAATCATCCAATCACCCAATCATCCAATCACCCAATCACCCAATCATCCAATCACCCAATCATCCAATCATCCAATTATCCAATTATCCAATCATTCAACCATCCAATCATTCAACCATCCAGCCTACTCTTTTTGTCCTCCTTGCTCCAGTAGCAATCGATAAGCCTCTTCCATCTCGGTGTAAAAGCCTTCGCCATAGGCTCGGATTATTGCCCCTTTCAGAAATTAAAACACGGGAATTCCTTCCTTCTCGCCCAGCTCTCGTGCCGGTTGACAAATGCTCCACTGGTCGTAGTTAAGCGCCGTGAAGGTGGAGTACTTCTTGGCCCTAATGGGGTAAAGGTGGCATGAAATGGGCTTGCGAAATTTAACGTTACCCTCCATCCACGCTTTTTCTATGGCACAAAAGGTGATTCCATTCTCCTCAATGGAATAGGCGCACTCCGCGTTATTGATAAGGGGTGTGACCATATCGCCATCTGAATCCCTTATGGCAACACCCTGCTTCTCTATCGCCCTAAGTCCGCTTGGTTTTAGGTATGGTTTTATCTTTTCAATCTCGGCCTTTAGGCTATCAATCTCATCCGGCTCTAGTGGCGCGCCCGATTCCCCGTGCACACAGCATGCGCCAAGGCATTTGGGTAGATCGCAGCAGAAATGCTTTTCAAAAATATCAAAGCTAAGTAGCTTGTCGTCAATTTGTATCATACCTTCGGTTACTGACAAAGAATATTCCCCGTCATCTCGGCAGGAATTGGTAGTCCCATTATGCTGAGTATGGTGGGTGCAACGTCGGCCAAAATTCCATTGGATACCTTGGTGTACTTGTCGCTAAACAAAATAATGGGAACTGGGTTTAGCGAGTGTGCTGTGTTTGGTGAGCCATCGGGATTAACCGCATTGTCGGCATTTCCATGGTCGGCAATAATTACAACGGTGTAGCCATTGGCCTTGGCGGCCTCTACCACTTCGCCAACGCATTGATCGACCGCTTTTACAGCCTTTTCAATCGCGCTATAAATTCCGGTATGACCAACCATGTCGCCATTGGCAAAGTTAAGGCATACAAAGTCGGGTTGGTTCTCGTTCAAATCCTTCACTACGGCGTCCTTCACCTCAAAGGCGCTCATCTCGGGTTGTAAGTCGTAGGTTGCTACCTTTGGAGACGGGATTAATATCCTCCTCTCTCCTGGGAACACCTCCTCGCGTCCACCAGAGAAGAAGAATGTTACGTGTGCATACTTTTCGGTTTCGGCAATTCGCAGCTGCTTTAGCCCCGCAGCCGATACCACCTCGCCCAGAGTGTTAACCAGGTTGTCCTTGCTGTATGCTACGTTAACATTTTTAAACGTGTCGTCGTAGCTGGTCATGGTAACATAATGTAGGGGTATGGTTTGCATACCATGCTCGGGCATATCGGTTTGGGTAAGCGCAATGGTTATTTCCCTTAGCCTGTCGGTGCGGAAGTTAAAGCAGACCACCACATCGCCCTCCTTAATCGTGCCAACGGGGTTGCCGTTTGCATCAACCTTTACGATGGGTTTAATGAATTCGTCGGTAACACCTTCTGCATACGATTCCTCCATTGCCTTAACAATGCTCTGAGTAGGCTTTCCTTTTCCCGAGGCTAGCAGGTCATAACCAATTTTAATTCGTTCCCATCGCTTGTCGCGATCCATGGTGTAGTATCGGCCAATCAACGAAGCTATTTCGCCATTGCTCTTTTCTAGGTGCTTCTCGAGGTTGCTAACAAATCCTAATCCGCTTTGTGGATCGGTATCCCGGCCATCGGTTAGGGCGTGGATGAAAACTTTGCTGAGCCCATAGTCCTTGGTCATATCGCAAAGTTTATATAGGTGGGTATCCAAGGAGTGAACACCACCATCGGATACAAGGCCAAGAAAATGTACCGCAACATTGTTATCCTTTGCATAGGTAAAAGCATTTGTTAGAACAGGGTTTGTGTCGATCAACCCTTCCTTTATCTCCTTGTTTATTCTAACCAAGTCTTGGTATACAACTCTTCCTGCCCCTATGTTTAAATGGCCCACCTCAGAATTTCCCATTTGGCCCTCGGGTAGGCCAACATTCTCACCGCAAGCTTTGAGCTGGGCGTGTGGATAATTGTTCGTAAGTCGAATCATATTCTCGGGGTGAGCGCTTGAGATTACGTCAGCTCTGTCGCCCTTGCCAATTCCCCATCCATCGAGGATCATGAGTAGTACTTTGCTATTGATCTGCATAATGCTATACTATAAATATAATGTGTTTTTACTTTAAACAGTTCAGCGTTTGTTATGTTGATTTTTTTGCTTTGCAAAGGTATAGCTTTTGCTTAAATTTTTGTTTTGGCAGGGCGATGATACAAAATAATCTGCGCTAACGAATGAGGTTGCTTTTTAGAGGTAAAACATTATTTTTGAGACAACAAATATCAATTAAAACAGAGCCCATATGAAGATTGTAGTACTTGGCGCAGGAATGGTTGGCCGTGCAATGGCTTACGACCTGGCAAACGGAAATGATGTAACCTCAGTGGATGTAAACTCCGATAATCTTTCGCAGGTAGGCGCTTTTGGTGTAAAAACCATTCTGTCCGACCTGACCGATAGCTCAAGGGTAATAGAAGTTGTTAAAGATTTCGATTTGGTGGTGTGTGCCGTGCCTGGGTTCATGGGGTATAGTACGGTTAAGTCTTGTATCGAGGCCAAAAAATCGGTGGTTGATATCTCCTTTATGCCTGAGGATTTCATGGGGCTTGATCGG
>JAVERU010000034.1:0-26209 GCA_034006965.1 Tenuifilaceae bacterium | reverse complement strand
CCTTAGCCAGAGTTTTTCCAGTTCTACCAAGTAGTTTTTGGAGCACGTTGCATCGGCATCGAAGCAAGCTATTATCTTGGTAGTACAACCCGATTGCAAGAGGCGCCACGCCGCTTCGTCCATTCCTGTTTTGCGAGCCAGGCCAACTCCAGCGTGTTTCTTGGGTAGGTTAGATGCGTCGATGGGGTAAAACCTTAGGCCGCTATACTTGCTGAGCGCGTTGGCTCGCTGAACTTGCTGTATGCAGCTAAGGGCATTGTTAACCACCTCAGGAGATGAATCTTCAGGGTAGTTCACCACAACTAGCACCTCCACATCGCACCGTGGAGCATCGCAGCTGGCAAGCGACTGGAGCGATTGCCAGAGGTGGGGCTCATTGTACGATGGCAGCACAATAGCAATGCCCAGGTTGGGGCTTGGATCGCTAGTCAACTTTGGGCTAAATGATTTGTGCCGTTTAAAGTAGGGTTGCTGCATCTGGGGGAATAATCACATCTTGGTGATACAACAAGCCCCACCCTTGCTTGGGATGGGGCTTGTTGTATAGCTTTAAAAAATGTTATTTTTTTGTTTTGCTCTTGCTGTACTCAGCATTTAGGCCTATAAGCACCTCGTTGGTGATCTCAATGGCTGGGCTTCCGTAAAGCACTGGGCCCCCAAACGCACCGCTAAGGATAACTTGGTAGCCTTTTTCCTTGTTGTACTCTTTTAGGTAGTCAGTTATGCTGTGTTGTATTCTGCGCAGCATAACTTGCTCCTCCTCGGAAAATTGCATACGTAGCTCATCCCTGTACTGGTAAAGCTCTTGCTCTTTGGCAGCTAGGTCTTGCTGCATCTGTTGTGCTGTTGATCGGGTAACTAGCCCTTTTTGAACCTTATCCTGGAAATCGATCATTTGCCTTTCGAATGCCCTAGTGCGGGTGGTCATATCGGTTTCCATTTTGCGGACTTTGCCCTCAAGCTCTGCTTGAATATCAAAGTACATATCGTAGTTGTTCAGCAGCGAGTCCATATTCACCCAGGCAATTGCGTGTTCGCCTACAAACTGTTCGGAGGCAACTCCATCTTCGCTTTGAATGATAGCTGTTTTGGGAACTCCAGTAAAATGTAAAATGTAAAGCACAACAACGGCAATGGCCAAAACGATGTTTACTACTAGCGATGTTTTTTTCATTTCTCAATTTTGGTTGAACCGGATGCTGGAATTTTGAACCGGCTTGTTAAACAAATAGTATTTAGTATCGAAACGTTTGCAAATATATTGATTATGCGCAATAAAAAAAGGTATGCAGAAAAAATTACGCAAAAAGGCCCTCGTCGCGAACAAGCAGCAGGATGGCATGGAAGGGTACCACAATATACTTCTCGTGGCTAAATTCAATCTCGATGCCATTTTCCTGGAGGTATACGGCCATATCTCCAACATTGGCTTGTAGCGGGAAGTAACGGGAATTATCCCTGTTCTTTTGCCAAGGCTCCTCGTAGTCGGTGGGGGCGGGGATAGGGTATCCGGGGCCAACCTTCACTACGTATCCGCATTGCACCTTCTGCTTCTCTTGCACACCGGGCGGTAGAAGAAGGCCTGCCTTGGTCCTCTCTTCTGGGTTTTTGGGTTTTATCAGCACCCTATCGCCCACAACGATTAGCTTGTCTAAATTCTTCGTTTCGAGTGATAATGCCATATGATTGCATATAAAACGGTTTGCTTTGCAAAGATATATAATTGTGCAAAGGATTTTTCTATATCAAATTAGCTGACTACTGGCTGGTGTTTGTAAGTGTCAAGTATTCAGTTGGATAAGAAATGGTTTTTCCCATGGCCTCGGTACTCTTTTATCAATATTTAACAGTTCTATTGCGTGGCTAAATAGTATCAAAAGTAAACCGTGCTTGTTGGTAGTACTCCTCACCTGGCTTAAGGAGTGTAGAAGGGAAATGAGGTTGGTTTGGGGTGTCGGGGAAGTGCTGCATCTCGAGGCAAACCGCCCAGTTGTTGTTGTAAACGGTACCGTTGTGCCCAGTATGATTCCCATCGAGCGAGTTGCCAGTGTATACCTGTACTCCTGGTTGTGTGCAGTAAAGCGAAAGCCTCCTGCCGCTTGCCGGGTGAGTAAGCTCTGCTGCTCTTGTGTTGATGTTGGGTTCGTTTAAAGCAAAGCAATGGTCAATACCTCCTTCAATGCCCTTAATGCTGGGGCCAAGAGTACGTGGATGGCTAAAGTCGAAATAGGTGTTTTTGCATTCGGCAAGCTTTCCTGTGGGAATTTGGGTTTCGTCAATCTCAAGGTAGTGGCTGGCGTTAAGCAGTAGCTCATGCGAACAAACATCCTCCCTAAATCCGCTTAGGTTAAAGTATCCGTGGCTGGTAAGGTTTACATGGGTAGGGGCATCTGTATTTGCAAAAAACTCAATATCCAACGTGTTGTTGTCGTACACTGTGTACTTTACAGTTGCTTCAAGGTTGCCTGGGTAACCCTCCTCCATATCATCGCTTATGCATGAAAGGGTAAGGGTGGCTTTGGTTTCATCGCCTTCCAAAGCGTAGCTCCACAGCTTGCTGTGGAAGCCATTGTCGCCACCATGAAGGTGGTTGGGGCCGTTGTTAATGGGGAGATTATACTCTATTCCGTCGATCGAGAATTTCCCTTTTGCAATTCTGTTGGCAAAACGTCCCACAATCACACCAAAGTGTGGGTGGCCCTTTAGGTACTGCTCAAGGTTATCGAATCCCGCAGTTATTTCTTCAGTATTGCCTAATCGATCGGGTGCTTTCACAGATGTAATAATGCCTCCAAAATTAGTTATGCTGATGGAGAGGCCCTTGGCGGCATCAAAGGTGAACAGTTGTACCTCGTGGCCATTGTGTGTATGGCCAAATAGTTTGGTTTTGACCTTCATATTCCTTAGTGTTTGGTTAAATTCTTATGCCCATAACGCAAATGTCATCGATTTGATCGCTGGGCGATCCCGTTACTGGATCTGGGAAGTTAATCCAGTCGAGCAGCTTCCTCTCGATATAGTCTTTTTGCGCATCGCTATCCAGCAAATGTATATCAAGTAAAATTTTCTGTAAACGTTTTGTCGAGAATTTTTTGTAGCTTGGTCCACCCAGCTGATCGATTATTCCATCGCTTGTAAGGTAAACCATATCGCCTCTCTCTAGCTCAATGCTGTAGCTTTTAAATGAGTTATCCTTAAAATGTTTCGAGATGGGAATAATATCCGGTTTTATAGTGTAGAGCGCAACCTCACCATTACTCGTGGTTTTTTCGATATGAGTAGTAATCGCAACGTTCTGGTTTTCGCTCTTTACAATGTAGCATGGAGTTTGCGAACCCGCGTACTCCAAGGTTATTTTCCCATTCTTCTCGTTGAGTGCGCAGAATGCCATTACCATTCCATCGCGCACCTCATTTTCCTCGTCCTCCTGTTGGAGGGCATTTAGCAGGTTGTCTTTAATGTTATTAAGAACCTCTTTAGGTTTGGTTAAATGTTCTCTTTTTACAATCTCATTCAGCAGCGATATGCCTAGCATGCTCATGAAGGCCCCTGGTATCCCGTGTCCTGTACAGTCGGCCACAGCAAAAAGTTTTTGGTTGTTAACCTCAGCAGTCCAGTAAAAATCTCCACTTACAATGTCGCGGGGCCAGTAAAGGATGAAGTTTTGTTCAAAATGTTTTGATACGATCTCTTGACTTGGTAGTACGGCTCGCTGAATAAGCGATGCATAGTAAAGGCTGTCGGTTATCTGCGAGTGAGCATTCTCAATTATCATCTTTTGCTGAGAAATCTCTTGGTACGCCGCTTCAATATTTTCGGCCTGTGCTTGTAGCTCCTCCTTCTGATGATGTATCTCGATGGTGCGCTCCTTTACCTTTTGCTCTAGTTCAAGGTTCGTATTCCTGATGATGTCCTGAATTTTCAGTATTTGATCTTTTGCTAACCTTTCTTTCTCCAGCTCGGTTTCTACTACCTTTCGGTTAAGCAGCCCAACACGGTTTGACAGGGCTAGGGTGAACAGCAGCACCTGACCAAACGATCCAATTTTTAGGCTGTTAGCCATGAGGTGTGTAGTGAGGGTCTCAGCACTTGGCTTAATAATTACGTATATCACAAAAATGCATAAGAAGATAAAGAATATGGAGTTGGCCCAGAGGTAGTAGCCCGCTAGGTAGTGGTTCCTGCGAAACGTGGTGATGGCAAAGGTTAGCAAAAAAATAAATGCAATAATATGGATGATATGTACATAGGGCGTAAAGTTCCAAAAGAACCCTAGGTTAATGAGTATAATTAAAGTAAGCGGAATAGCATAAATTACTTGAAAATACCTGAAGAACTTATGCCATTTGGGGAATTTTTTCTCCGAGTCGAGAAAATAGCGCGAAAAGCCTATGTACCAAAATGTGCTTAAAAGTGCGATGTAGTTACTTGTAAAACGGGTAAATGGTTCCCAGCCAGTTATGGCGTAGCCAACCCTCTCGAAAGCGATGAAGTATAGAGCCATTGATATGAATGCGAGGGAAAAGTAAAGAAAACTTTTATCGCGGAAAAGGATGTACTGAAAAAGGATGTAGAACCCTAATGAGGACAATATGCCTACCAAAACGGCCAGGATAATCCAGTTGCGCATGTACCTCTTCATTTCCTTCTCGGCAGGCCTTAGGCTAACGCTTAACCATGGTTTAAACTCCTGGTGGATTTCAGTGTTAACTCTCACGTAAAAAGTGGAGATTTGGTTGCTGGGTAGCTTAACAGGAATTACTGAAGGGTTTTCAGGGAAAATACTCTGCGAGTTTTTTACGTATTCGCCGTTCTTTGCATAGAAGAAGGTGTCGGTTGCGCATAGCCTATATACCTCATTGTACTGTTTGGGCATGATATGTAAATGCCAGTCTATATGCTCGGACATTAAGTTTTCAACCGAAAACCGTATCCAATAATAATTTACCCCTTGGGTAAGGTTAGTAACCTTCGAAAATTCGTGTTGCTTCCCCTTCTTTATAATATCCCCAAATTCTATACTTCCATTTTGGTCGGGTAGTATCTCAACAAATTGATTGATGGAGTACTTGTTTTCAAGATTACCCGCAAGTGTAAAAGGGGTTTGTGCAAAGGATGCATTGTATCCTAATGTCAATGCTATGGGAAGCATTGGCGATAGCCACTTTTTATGCCATATTGGTGATGTAATTCTTTTGCCCACTTATGCTTGGCGTTTTTTTGGTGAAATATTTTCCCGGCCAGATGTTTGTTTTTAAAATTAAATAAATTAATCGGTTCATATGCTATTGTGGGCTAAAAAGATTTTGCAATCTCCCTTAGATCATGGTTGGGCTTAGTAAAAATATCTATTTTTGTGGATATGCAGATGAGACTCATCTTTAACTATACCTAAGAATGACAAAGTCAACCACCCCCTCCATCTTATATCTTAACAGGTGCCATGACGATGATATTGAACTCGAATTCCTTCCGGTTAATCTAAACGCAAAGTATAGAAATCAAAGGGATGGAAATATAAATGTCAATCATTATAAATCCTCAAATACAAGTAGAATATGCAAGTACACAAATTAAAAACAGTTATCGTTATGGCATTAGCTGCCACGCTACTGGGCTGTCAGGGCGACGGTTCTAGCAACCAGTCCGAGCCCGTTACCCCCGACGTTGAGCTAACCGCTCAGGAGATTCAGAATGGAGTATTAACCCCCGAGATTTTATGGAAGTTCGGAAGAATTGGAAGCACATCCGTTTCGCCCGATGCTAAAACTGTACTATTCACTGTTACACGTTACTCTATGGATGCCAACAGGGGTGTCACCAATATCTACACGGTACCTGTTGAGGGTGGAGAGCCCAAGGAGCTAACCACCCATGCCACCAACGATTTTAGCCCGCAGTGGCGCCCCGATGGTAATCGTATTGGGTTCCTCTCAACCCGTGGTGGGGCAACCCAGCTGTGGGAGATGAACGTTGATGGTACAAACCCTGTGCAGGTTACCGACATCGAGGGAGGCATCAGCTCGTTTGCCTACGCCCCCACTGGCGATAGAATGATGTACACCAAGAATGTGCAGATTGAGAAAACGCCTAAGGATCTTCATCCCGATATGCCCAAGGTTAACGTGCGCATTACCGACAACATGATGTATCGCCACTGGAACTACTGGCGCGATGGTAGCTTTAGGCATATCTTTGTTGCCGACTACTCCAACGGTAAGGTTGGCTCAGGCAAGGATATCATGGAGGGTGAGCCTTGGGATTCGCCCATGTCGCCCTACTTTAGCGACGATGAAATTGCATGGAGTCCCTGCGGAAAGATTATTGCCTACACATCAAAAAAATTCCACGGTAAGGATTTGGCCGTTACCACCAATTCCGATATCTACCTCTACAATGTAGAGGATGGCACAACCGAGAACATCACCGAGGGGATGATGGGCTACGATAAGTACCCCGTTTTCTCGCCCGATGGCAAGATGATTGCTTGGCAAAGCATGGAAACTCCAGGCTACGAGAGCGACAAGGCACGCCTTTATGTGCTTAACCTCGAGACTGGTGAGCGCACCTACATGACCAATGGGTTCGACCAAAACGCCAATAGCATTACCTGGAGCGGATGCGGAAACAACCTCATTTTCATCAGCGAGATTAATGCTACCCAGCAAATCTATAAAATCAACCTTGAGTCGAAAGAGATTACCAAGGTTACCGATGGATGGCATAACTACAGCTGGTTTGCTCCGGCAAAGGGAACGCTGGTTGCCCAAAAGATGAGCATGAGCATGGCCACTGAGCTTTTCACCATAAACCCCGAAACGGGTGAGGACACGCAGCTAACCTTTATCAATAAGCATATCTACGATAATATTAAGATGGGCGAGGTAACCCAGCGCTGGGTTAAAACCACCGATGGTAAGGATATGCTGGTATGGGTTATCCTTCCACCCAACTTCGATCCTAACAAGGAGTACCCTGCATTACTATACTGCCAGGGTGGCCCACAAAGCGCCGTGAGCCAGTTTTTTAGCTATCGCTGGAATTTCCAGATCATGGCTGCTCATGACTACGTTATTGTTGCACCAAACCGTAGGGGAGTGCCCTCGTTTGGTCAGGAATGGAACGCCCAGATATCGGGCGATTACAGCGGACAGAATATTAAGGACTACCTAAGCGCCATTGATGATGTGAAGCAGGAACCTTGGGTTGATGAGAATAGGCTAGGTGCTGTTGGTGCAAGCTACGGCGGATACTCTGCATTCTACCTTGCGGGCGTGCATCAAAATCGGTTTAAAGCATTTGTTGCACACAACGGGATGTTCAACTTCGAGAGTTTTTACGCGTCCACCGATGAGACCTTCTTCCCCAACCATGATTTTGGTGGCCCATTCTGGGATAAGAACAACAAGGTTGCCCAACGAACCTATGCCAATAGCCCACATAAGCTGGTTCAGAACTGGAACACCCCCATAATGGTGGTTGTGGGTGAGCACGATTTCCGCATTGCCTACTCCGAGGGACTGCAGGCATTCAACGCCGCGCAGCTGCTTGGTGTACCTAGCCGTTTGCTGGTTTTCCCCGATGAGACCCACTTTGTGGTTAAACCTCAGAATGCAGTTGTATGGCAGCGCGAGTTCTTTGGCTGGCTCGATAAGTGGTTGAAGTAATAGATGATATAAATTGCAAAAAAGAGTGGCCCAATGTTGCCACTCTTTTTTTGCAATAACGTTTCTTTAATTTTCTGTTACTCATGGGGAGATTATTTGCTGAGCAAATTGTCAACCCATGAGTGGTTGTTTTATGAAATGTCAGGCTCTACTCAAGCGCTTTAGTTGCCTTAGCCTTGGCTTCGTTGTAGTTGTCGCAGATATTGTTTCGTCCAATCAAGAAATCAATCCTTGCTTTCTCAAGCTCCTTCTTCACCTCGGGCTGTACACCCGAAAGGATGATCTTTACGTTTATGGCATTGAGGTACTTCACGGTTTCGCGGAAATTATGTATCCCCGTTGAGTCGATAAACGGAACGTAGCGCATCCTTAGGATAAGCACTTTGGTAGTTTTACCAAAATTCTTAAGGGTTTCCCTGTACTTTTGGGCAGCAGCAAAAAAGAAAGGCCCCTTAATTTCGTATACCTCAATGTCTTTTGAAAGGTCGGAGTAGTCCTCCAGCGCATCCATGTCGGCATCGGCGGCAATAATGTTGCTAGTGCTAGCCATACGCTGCATGAATAGAAGTGCTGCCAACACCATCCCAATTTGGATAGCTACAGTTAAATCGACAAGTACAGTTAGGAAGAAGGTGGTTAGCAGTACCAATACATCGTACCTCGATCCCTTCAGAATGGAGTAGAACGATCGCCATTCGCTCATGTTGTAGGCCACCACCACTAGTATTCCAGCTAGGCAAGCCAGCGGAATTTGCGCTGCCCACTTACCAAAGAAGATAACAATGAGCAGAAGGGTAATGGCATGAACGATCCCGGCAACTGGGGTTCTTCCACCGTTCTTCACGTTGGTGGCGGTACGGGCTATGGCTCCCGTGGCAGGTATTCCACCAAATATGGCCGAGGCCATATTGCCAAACCCTTGGGCAATAAGCTCGGTGTTAGAGCGGTGGTTTCCACTTATCATACCATCGGCCACCACAGCCGATAGCAGCGACTCAATTGCGCCCAGCAGCGCAATGGTGAATGCAGGTGCAATGTACTGGGTTATGCTACCTAGGTTGATGGTTGGTAGGCTTAGGCTGATGGTGGTAGGCAAATCGCCATATATTGAGCCAATGGTATTAACGGGTAGCTTTAAAACTATGGCCGCAACCGTCATCAGCACAATGGCGATGAATGAGCCTGGAATCTTTTTGAAAAGTTTCTTTGAGAATATGGTTATTGCTACGGTAAGGACAGAGATTATAACCGCATAAATATTTATGCTTTCCAACGAGGTAAAGTATGCGCCCCATTTAGGGATAAAGGCCGAAGGTACATCTGTGAGCCCTAAACCAAAGAACTCTTTGATTTGGGTTGAGAAGATGATGATTGCAATACCGCTTGTGAACCCTACAATTAGGGGATGGGGAATGAACTTTATTATTGTACCTAACCTTAATAGCCCAAAGGCCACAAGTATTAACCCCGCCAGAAAGGTTGATATAATCAATCCCTCAATGCCGTACTGCTCAACTATTCCAAAAACGATTACCACAAAGGCGCCTGTGGGGCCACCAATTTGCACCCGGCTACCGCCTAGTAGGGAGATCAGGAACCCGGCAACTATTGCTGTAATAATACCCCTCTCGGGCGAAACGCCTGACGCTATGGCAAAGGCAATGGCAAGCGGAAGGGCCACAATGCCAACTATCACCCCAGCCATTACATCTTTTTGTAGCTGGTGTTTGCTATACCCCTCGCGTAGTACGCTAAAAAGTTTTGGTTTAAAAATGCTGTTCATTTCTGTATGTGTTGATTGCATTGAAATTCAAATCAATGTGAATGGGTTTTTATATGTAAAGTGAAAATTTGAGTGTGTACCTAGCAAAGCGTAGATGACTTATGCAGAGGTTTTAGGCATGGCTAGGTTAGCCCGTGTGTTCAATGTCCCATTTTAGGGTATGGCTACATTTCCTAACAATAATCTCAGTGCTGCTGATTACAGTATTTATTAGGATGGCTTTACGGTATGTTGTGCTTAGCTTTCTCACAGCCTCAAAATTTTAAGCCGCAAAGCTAGCAATATTTGCAATCATTAATTCAAAGTGCCCGCAATAATTTTGGTGCTACTTGGCATTAAAAAACAAACCCATATGCCTTCTGGTATATGGGTTGTTTGTTTGGGGTATAATTCAATTAGAAACGTTGCTCAACCACCTTCCAATCCACCAGCTGCCAGAAGGCCTCAATGTAGTCGGGACGGCGGTTTTGGTAGTCGAGGTAGTAGGAGTGTTCCCAAACATCGCAGGTTAAAATGGGCGTAAGCCCATTGCGAATGGGGTTGCCAGCATTCGATTCCTGCACAATCTCTAGATGTCCGTAGGCATCCTTCACTAGCCAGGCCCAACCCGAGCCAAACAGCGTGGCCGCAGCCTTGGCAAAAGCCTCTTTAAACTTGGCAAATGAGCCAAAGTCGCGCTCAATGGCCTCGGCCAGCTTGCCCATGGGCTCTTTCTGTGGATCTTTTGAGAATGCCTCGAAGTAGAAGGTGTGGTTCCAAACCTGTGCGCCATTGTTGAAAATGCCTCCATCGGCCTCCTTAATAATGGTTTCCAAATCGGCATTCTCGAACTTGGTGCCTTTAATCAGGTTGTTCAGATTGTTCACGTAGGCTTGGTGGTGCTTACCGTGGTGAAACTCTAGCGTGTTCTTGCTAATGATTGGGTTTAGGTCGTCCAATCCGTAGGGTAGTTTTGGAAGTTCAAATGCCATAGTAGTAGAATTTTGTTTGGTTTAGTAAAAGGTGTTTAGGCAAATTTAATAAATTTGAAGTGTATTCACAAGATAATCGTTGCGTATGTTCTGCTGAAGCACATGGCTGCTTTAGTTTTGTAAAACCTAAACTACACATGCTATGCACGAATCATTAGTGACTGAAATGACGGTGAGCACTTCCACAGTTGTAACATTTATTGGGTACCTTTTGCTTATCCTGCTGATTGGTGTCTTCTCCAGCCGATTTTCATCAAAGGATATCAGTAACTACTTTATTGGTGGCCGTAAAATGGGGCGGCTAATTGTGGCCATGTCGGCCGTGGTGTCGGGTAGGAGCGCGTGGTTGCTACTGGGTTTTACTGGTATGGCGTACACAATGGGTTTGTCGGCCCTGTGGGCTGCTGTGGGCTACATTGTGGTGGAGTTCCTGCTGTTCTTTTTTTATGCCGTTAGGCTTAGGCGATTCACCCAGAAGTACGACTGCATTACGGTTCCCGATTTTTTTACCATCCGCTTTCCCGATCCCAAGGGGAATCTTAGGCTAGCCGTAGTGCTTATCATTCTCATCTTTATGGTATCTTACGTTTCGGCGCAGTTTGTTGCGGGTGGTAAGGCGCTGGCAACAAGCTTTAGTATCGATTACTCGTGGGGATTGGTAATCACAACAACCATAATTCTGGTGTATGTGGTTTTAGGGGGATTTTTAGCCGTAAGCCTAAACGATACCATCCAAGCCTTTATCATCATTATTGCGCTGGTGGTGGTTCCCATTAAGTCGATAGTTGACTTTGGAGGATTCGCACAGTTTATTGATATGCTTAGGCAAGTGGACTCGGGAAGCTTTGCAAGTCCTATGGCCATAAGCGCAGGTGCAGCCATAGGGTTTGTGGGCATTGGCTTGGGTTCGCCGGGTAATCCGCATATCATATCTCGCTACATGTCCATTAAGAGCGCCAAGCAGCTGCCCTCGGTGGCTGTTATTGGTACGTTGGCCAACATTATTATGGCTGTTGGAGCCCTGTTTATAGGGTTGGTAGGGAGGCTGTATTTCCCCGATGTGGCAGCCCTTCCTGCTTCCGATACCGAGAATCTCTATCCCTTTTTGGCCTACGGCCATTTAAGCCCGGTAGCCTTTGGGTTGGTAATAGCCTCCATATTTGCTGCCATTGTTTCCACCGCCGACTCTCAGCTTCTTGTGGCTGCCTCATCGGTTGTTCGCGATGTGTACGAAAAATGGTGGATGCGTGGGAAAGTGGTTAGCCAAAAACGGTTGGTGTTTCTTAGCCGTATGGTAGTATTCCTGGTGGTGGTAATTGCATTGCTCATGGGTTTTATAGCAGGCGAGCTGGTTTTTTGGCTGGTGCTGTTTGCATGGGCAGGTTTGGGCGCAGCCTTTGGTCCCACATCAATACTGGCATTGTACTGGAAGCGTGCCACAACAGCAGGAGTTATTAGCGGTATTGTGGTGGGTGCCATTACCGTTATCGTTTGGAATCAGGTTGGTTTTCTTAAAAACCTAATCTATGAGCTAATCCCTGCATTTTCGCTATCGCTTATAACCACCATAGTGGTAAGCCTTTTCACTCAAAAACCCAGCGGGGTTGACCAAATGTTTGAGGTAATGGGTAAGGTTGTGGAGGAGTAGTAGATGTTTGCTAGGTTTTTTAGTAGAGGTATGCGAAGCTATAACTCTTTTTAGGGCGACATACTTGCAGGATATCCTTGATTGTTTAGTGAAATACGAATCAATTTTTTGAAATAGAACGATTACATGTGACAATATAAAAGCGGCTTTATCAACAGAAAAAAGACTGGGAGAGGAAACACCGTGACTACAAAGGAGAGTTTATATATCTATGGACAACAATCCAATTGTTGAAGAATTATTTCTAAGTTCAGGGAAATAATTGATTGACTAGGTCACATCTCCAGCCATTTCTAGTTTTCTTATGCCAATCCAAAGTGTATTTAGCAGCTCAGCTTGTAACCACTACCAAATCAATTGAATAAAAACGGTTGAATAGGTTTAGCCATATTCAACCGTTTAATAATCTCTAGATATCTTATTCGTACCCTACCTGTATAGGTCTGGATACCTCTTTGGGTTTACCTCATGCATAATATCGTACACCGTTTCGAACACATCTTCGGCATTGGGGTTCGAGAAGTAGTCGCCATCGGTGGTGTAGGCAGGCCTGTGCTCCTTGGCGGTGATGGTTCTGGGTTCCGAGTCGAGGTGGTTAAATGCACCTCGCTCCTCAAGCACCTTCTGCATCATAAATGCTGTGGCTCCGCCGGGTACGTCCTCATCAAAGAAAGCCACTCGGTTTGTTTTCTTCACCGATTCGAGCACCATGTTGGGAAGATCGAATGGGAGTAGGGTTTGCACGTCAATTAGCTCGACCGAGATGCCGAACTCATGCAGCTGCTCCACGGCCTCCTGCGCAATGCGAACGCAGCTTCCGTAGGTTACAAGGGTTACATCAGTACCATCGTTTAAGATTTCGGGAACACCCAAAGGAACCTTGAACTCGCCAATATTATCGGGCATTTTCTCCTTTAACCTGTAGCCGTTTAGCGGTTCAATTACAAGGGCAGGATCGTCGGCCTCAAGAAGGGTGTTGTACATCCCCGCGGCTTGGGTCATGTTGCGTGGAACGCAAACATATACCCCCCTAATGGAGTTTATAACCATGCTGAGCGGGGAGCCTGAGTGCCAAACGCCCTCGAGCCTGTGACCGCGGGTCGAGATGATTAGCGGCGCCATCTGTCCGTTCTTGGTACGCCAGCGCAGGGTGGCCAGGTCATCGCTCAGGGTTTGCAGGGCGTAAAGTAGGTAGTCGAAGTATTGTATCTCGGCTACTGGCCTAAGGCCACGTAGTGCAGCACCAAGTCCCTGCCCAATGATGGTGGCTTCGCGAATACCGGTATCGGTAATCCTAACCTCCCCAAATTTTTGCTGCAGGCCTTCGTAGGTCTGGTTCACACCTCCTATGTTCCCCACATCCTCGCCAAAAGCAACTAGCAGTGGGTTTTTCTCAAACTGCTTATGCCAGTTGTCGCGTAGCACCTCACGGCCGGTTACGGTTACCGACTTATCGGAGAACTTTGCGGGTATCGGTTTAATTCGTAGCGCCGATTTTTCGGTTTCGCAGTACAGGTGAGTGCTGTACAGGTCGTTGGCCTTCTCGTAATTCTCCTTCATCCACTTCGATAGGTCGCTTTGCAGCTGCTTGCGTATGGAGCAATCGGTGCATACGTGCCTAAGGATTCGCTTGGCGGAGCTCATGTTGTCCTTGCGGATGGGGTTAGGAATTTTTTTTAGCTCGGTGGTAATTAGCCCAACCTTATCGATATGCTCGCGCTTACAAACGCATGAGCGGTTGTCGATAATCTTCACAAGGGCATCGCGCTCGGCCTTGATGGGCTCGGTATATTTTTTCCAGGCGGCATTTTTTGCCTCGCGGGCATCGGTAGTGGCTTTCACCTCAATGATCTTTAGCTCATCGTTGCTGGCCAGCTTGTTGTCAATAATCCATTGCCTAAACTTCTTGTTGCAGTCAAAATCTTGCTCCCACTGCAAGCGCTCGGGCGACTTGTACCGCTCATGCGACCCCGAGGTGGAGTGGCCCTGGGGTTGGGTAATTTCGGTGATATGAAAAAGGATGGGGGTGTGCGTTTTGCGGGCTTCCTCAATACCTTTGCTAAAGGTGTCTATAAGCTCCTCGTAGTCCCAGCCCTTGGCCTTGTATATCTTCATTCCCGTTTTGTCGCCCTTTTTCTTCTCAATGCCCGATAGCAGTTCTGATATACTCCCCTTTGCCGTTTGGTATTCTCGTGGAACCGATATTCCGTAACCATCGTCGTAAACGGTCATGGCCATGGGGACTTGCAGCACGGCAGCAGCGTTAATGGTTTCAAAGAAGTGGCCCTCCGAGGTGCTGGCATCGCCAATGGTGCCAAAGGCAACCTCGTTGCCTTTGTTCGAGAAGTTTTTGTATTGATGTAGCTCCTTGTTCTCTCTAAAAAGTTTTGATGCCCACGCCAACCCAAGCAAGCGGGGCATTTGTCCAGCGGTGGGGGATATGTCGGCCGATGAGTTTTTCATGGCCGTAAGGTCTTTCCATGTGCCATCGGGGTTTAGCGAGCGTGTGCCAAAGTGGTTGTTGAATGAGCGGCCAGCGTTGCCAGGGTTAAGCACCACGTCGGTTTGCCCATAAAGCTGAGCAAAAAAATCTTCGGCGCTGAATAGCCCCGCAGCCATCATGAAGGTTTGGTCGCGGTAGTAGCCCGAGCGCCAATCGCCATCCTTAAAATTTTTGGCCATCGCAATCTGGGTAAGCTCCTTGCCGTCGCCAAATATGCCAAATTTAGCCTTGCCGGTTAGCACCTCCTTGCGGCCCAGTAAGCTAATTTCGCGGCTAAGGGTGGCGATATAGTAATCGTTAAGTATCTCTTGTTTATCGAATTCGATGGTGTTGATTTTTTTACTTGCCATTTTTCTAGATGTTTGTTTTAGTAAAGGTATTAAATAGTTTGCTATAGGGTAATAATCCAAACAAAGAACTGCAAATAAGGTTTACAAAAAAATGCCCCAAGCTTATTGCTCGGGGCATTTTTGTATGCAGTGTGTAAATAGATTATTGCTCAATGGGCACTCCACGGAAACGCAATGTGCCCAGCTGCTTGTTACCATCGCCAACTACCTGAATCTCGATGACGGCCATGCTAGTAACGTTTTGGAAACTGCCCCTTTGGAAAGTTATAGTTCCTTTAATCTGAATACCTTCAATCAGATCTCTGTTGCGCAAAGTGCTATGCATATATGGACTTTCAAACTCAGTTCCATTCGGATCGATAAAGCGGGAGTTAACGTAGTATATCTTATCGTCCGATTTGTTGTTAACCACGCTCATTTCAACCTCAATCCTGTCGCCAAAGTTATTGGCCTTAACTAGTTCAAATTCCATATCGCCAATTTTGCCAGTGAATTTCCCCTGAGGTTGTGCTGGTGGGGTGGGCCTATCGACATAAACGGGTTTCTCAACAACTACCTCTTTCTCGATATAAACTGGTTTTTCCACCACTACAACCTGAGGTTGTTGTTGGGGCTTGGGCTGTGGTTTACGAATGGGCTTGCCCAGTAGCTTGTCGGTAACCTCCGACGATGGGAAAAGAAGGGTAGAGTATATATTTGTGCTTTTTAAGCCGCTGGGAACAAGATACCCTGTAAGGCTTATGTTATCGCCCCGGTCGTTAATCTGGCCGTAAATGAAAACCTCGGGAACCATACCAATTGCCCTGAAAATCTGTTCGCTCAGGTCGGAGTAATTCTTAAAGTCGTTGCTCATCTCGAGCGACCATTCATAAGCCTCTGTTATTCGGTTTATGGCGTTTTGGTCAATCACCTCAAAACGGTTGCTCGAACGGAAAAGGAAGTTTAACTCATCCTGTATATACTGGTTAAAGGGCAACAGGCGGTTGTCGCTGGTACGGAATTGGAGAATTGCCACCTTTACTTTACCTCTGCCGGGGTATTTGGACTCGAGTTCCTGAGCAATTTTACTTATGCTCTGTTTAAGAGCGTCCTCGCTGTTGGCATATCCCGAAATGGAGAAGGCCAGAAAGCAGATCAGGGAAAAAGCAAGTTTTTTCATAATTTTTGTGTTGGGGTTAACCGGTAATCAAAATTAATTAAAAATTTGTTTTATTTAAAGGCTGTTTAAATTTAATTTAGCAAGTCGATTAAACATTAGGATAACCCCGATTTTGTGCTATGAGCTGGGGATTGAAATGCCTACTTTCTAGATGGTGATTTGAAGCCGTCAATCGTCTCGTACAAAGGCTTAACCACCTCTTCGCCAGTTTTGTCGATAAAGCCTAGCAGCCCGTCCTTCTCAATCAATGCCCACTCTGGCATATGGTTGCCAAATGGTGAGATGGCATCGTACTTGGGCTCAACAACCTCTATTCCGAATAGGTCGATAAACCCGAGTAGTCCATTTTTCTGAACCAACGCCCAGGGCTCATTAAGCTCGCCAAACCTATCAATGGATTCGTATTTTGGTTCAACTACCTCCTTACCAGCCTCATCGATAAAGCCTACTAAACCATCTTTTTCAACAAGCGCCCAGCTTGCTGCGAGCTCGCCAAACGACGATATGCTATTGTATTTTGCTTCAACTACCTCTCGGCCAAAGCCATCGATATAGCCAACCAGCCCATTTCGCTCAACGTTAATCCAGTAGTCCTGTGAATTATCCTTTAGAGTCTTCTTTTGTTTGTTATCTTATGCAAATGCCGATATGGCAAGGCAAATAAGTGGAATAAGGATTAGCTGTTTCTTCATGGTTCTGTTTTTTAGGTTTAGTTTTTGGGTTGATTTATAATCCTTTATGGTGAAGTTACGTAATTCTTTGTTTGGTTCTGGGTCATCGATGAGGTTTCCCCAGCAATCTGTTGGTGAATTCAGATGCAGAGAAATCCTGCGATGAGTATAGGTTGGTGCTGGTTAAGCCGTTGGGTACAAGGTAGCATATCAAGCGCACCTTATCGCCCTTATCATCAATGTGCCCGTATATAAATACCTCTGGAATCTCCCTTACTGCCAAAAATATTGATTCGCTAAGGTTTGAGTACTGCCTAAAATCGCTACTCATGTCAAGCGACCATTTAAAATCGACAAGCACTTGGTTCACAGCGTTTTGGTCAATTACCTCAAATCGCTCGCTCGATCCGTAAATTCTGTTCAGCTCGTCTTGTAGGTACTGATTGAACGGGGTAAGCCTATTGTCGCTTGTGCGAAACTGAAGTATGGCCACCTTAACCTTTCCCTTGCCTTGATATTTTGCCTCCAGCTCTGTGGCTAACCTTTCAATTTGCTGCTTAACCTGTTCCTCTTGGCTTGCCCAAGCTGGTAGGCTAATCATAATGGATAAAAGTAATGCCAATAATCCTGTTCTCATGGTAGTTGCGGTGTGCTGCGTAATAAGTGGAATGAGTAAACGGTTGATATATAGCTTGAGGTAGTTGCAAAAAGTATGCCTTTATATTGTGAGATCAATTTTTATTCAAAAATTCGTTTTGAACAAAAATCTACCTTACTTTGCACAAAATTTAATCAAATGCAGTTTTTAGTACTTCTTTCGATTGTTGTGGGGCTAATGGCTTTCGTGTTCCTTTTAATGGGTGTGAAGGTGTTTTTTCATAAATCGCATAAATTCCCCGAGACCTCGGCGGGGCATAACCGCGAGATGCGTAAGCGTGGCATTACCTGTGCAAGGCAGGATGAGATAAAGTGCTGGTCGAAAAAGGGGGCGAAAGCAACCTGCGGAACCTGCTACGAGCATGCTCGCGATTAGTGAACAATATGGTGTTCCCTGCGTTAACAAGTTACAAAAAAACCAAATTGTAATAGATGGAAACGCTAAAACTTACACTTATTACCCTAGGGATGCTTGCATTGATTGTTGGGTTTTTCTTTGTGGCCTTCTCGTTGCTAAAGAAAAAGGAACCCGAGGGCGACGATTGCTCAACAGCCACCAGTAATGCCCGATCGTTCGGCTGTGGATGTGGTACGGGTGCTTGTGGTTTGCCTATTGATCGTCAAAAAGGTTAGCGAGTATTGGTTTACTCAACCACTCTCTTTTTCATCCCTTCGGTCATCCAAATTTCATAATCTCCGGCATCGTTGGTGAAAATAAGGTAAGCGTCAACCTTTGGGTTGGCGCTTAGCCATTTTTTGGTTCGCTCGGTTCCCATCACCATGAAGGCGGTGGCAAGGGCATCGGCGCGAGCCGAGGTCTTATCGATAACTGTAGCGCTCAGCAGCGAGTGGGTTACGGGGTAACCCGTGGTGGGGTCGATGGTGTGGCTGTACTTCACCCCTTCGCGAACAAAGAACTTGCGGTAGTTGCCCGACGTCACCAGCGATTCGCCTGAGAGGCTTATGATTACTTGCAGGTTCTCGCCCGACAGAGCATTTTCCTCAGGCTTGTCGATTCCAACTAGCCAGTGCTTACCCCTTGGGCTTTTGCCTTTGGAACGGATCTCTCCGCCAACCTCCACGAGGTAATCGCAGATGTCCATAGCTTCTAAAAACTCAGCAATCAAATCCACGGTATACCCTTGGGCAATGGCGTTCACGTCGATAATCACATCGGGAAATTTCTTGGTGATATGCAGCCCATCAAGGTTAATCATGCCAGAACCGGTGAATTGCTTCAGCCTCTCCACCGTTTCGGCATTAGGCATCTCGCCTTTCTTTGCATGAAAACCCCATTCACGAGCCAGAGGCCCTATGGTTATATCGAAAGCGCCATCGGTTTGATGGCTATAGAGTAGCGATAGCTCAACCACGTGTGCCAGCAGTGAGTCAACCTCAATGCCCGTTTGGCTTTGGTTGAAATTGTTGATTATTGAGTTTTTGCGGTATAGCGACATGGAGCTGTCTACTCGCTCCAAAATATCCTCAATGGGCGCAGCAAAATCCCTGTTCAGGCTGTCGGCATAGGTTATGCTGTAGGTGGTGCCCTGGGTAAACCCGTTGAGCCTTATGTAGTCTTTGGTTGTAGTGCTGGTGCAGCTTGCCATTAGGACAATAAACAGAAAAAAGTATGCTCGTTTCATCGCGTAGTATGTTTTTTGTTGATGATGTTTTTCCAGATTATTGAAATGTCTTTCGATACGCTATAGCTCTTGGCGTACTGAATATTAATCTTCTCTATCAGCTTGGCATCTTGCTTCTCAAGCTGGGAGGTGTGTACTGGTGCAAATACGCTAGGCTTTATTTGGGGCAATCCTTTGGTCTGCGCACCATTCGCAAATCCAACCCATGTGTACTTCCCAACTATCACGCTACCTGCATGGCGAAACATCCTTCTTGTGGTTCTGCTGAAAGGTAGGTGGAGAGGCGCTAAGATTATGGTGAGGAAGGCAATCGATAGGTCGAGAGCCCTTTTCATCCTCTTGTTGGCGGGCTGGGTTATGGCGCTTAGCTCAACGGTGTAAAGATCGCCCGATGTGTCGATGGAGTTGCTGCCTATTACCGAAAAGCTGTCGGGTGGGGCAATTTTAAAATCGACCCCCAGCGATACCAACGCTAGCATCGATTTTATAATCTCCTGTGACGATAGATCGCTGGCGCAGAATATTATCTCGTCGATGCTGTTTACCCTAACTATTTCGGGTAGTTGCGGCAGTGAACCCAGCTGGTTTGTATGAGGACTATTTGAATGCGGCGAAACCTCACCCACCATTTTCCAGCCTACGGGGGTATTGTTTAGTATGTCTTGTATCCTATTGGCTTCGGTTGGGCTACCCACAATTACAATACGTTTTTCCCTTTTTAGGGTATGGCTAAGGTTGCCACGGATTAGCCCAACCAATAAGTGGATTAATGGGATGAGGATTATGGACCAAGCCGACATAAGCAGTATTATTGCTCGCGAGAAACGCATATCCTCAGGGAGCAAAGCGTAGGCTATTAGTATTATTATGCTACCCACGCCAACCCCTTTGGCTGCTGCAAAAATTTTCTGGGGTTTGTCGTAT
Organism: Tenuifilaceae bacterium; assembly: GCA_034006965.1. Taxonomy (GTDB): domain Bacteria; phylum Bacteroidota; class Bacteroidia; order Bacteroidales; family Tenuifilaceae; genus Perlabentimonas. The sequence goes on along the minus strand of JAVERU010000034.1, from coordinate 6,233 downwards.
CCTCCGGTAAACCAAATCGAAATAATCCATGTTGCGATGTAGAATGCGGATAGGTGCATGACCAGATGGTCGGGGTAAACATCGGGAGTGCTAAATCGGACTCTCTCCCAAAATGGGATAATTACTAGCAGCCCAGTGGCTACAGCCAAGGCGTCCATAGTGGGGAGTACCCATTGGTTGAAAACTCGTTTTGCAATGCTTAGTCCGGCCCTAAAGTATATGGCCATGTAGATAAGCACGATGTATAGGAAAGCATTCTTTTGCGAGAAATGTTTGCGGGCAAATATCATCATGGCCCTGTAGAAAACCAGCACGTAGTTTATGCTGCCCTTCTTGGTGCTCTCGCCCTTGTAGTGGATTATTGTTGTTTTGGGGAAGTAGTAGTTCTTAAATCCGCTTTTCATTATGCGGTACGAGAGGTCGATATCCTCGCCATACATGAAGAACGACTCATCGAATAAGCCAGCCTTGTCGAGTGCGATTTTTCGGATAAACATAAACGCACCGGGAAGAATCTCAATCTCGTTCACGTCATCGGGGCTCAGATGACCAAGGTGGTAGCGGGCAAAAGTTTTAGATTTAGGAAAAAGTCGAGAGAAACCAAAAATCTTGTAGAACGAAACCAAGGGTGAGGGGAGTGCCCGCTTCGATTCGGGCAGGAATTTTCCCTTGCCATCTATCATTTTTACCGATAGGCTTCCAGCCTCGGGGTGTTGGCTCATGAACTCGATGCACTTGGTAAAGGTGTCCTCCTCAACCACGGTGTCGGGGTTTAGTATAAGCACAAACTCACCCTTGGTCTGCCTTAAGGCTTGGTTATTGGCGTAGGAGAATCCGTAGTTCTCCGTGTTCTCAATTAGCTTAACCAACGGGAACCGGTCGCGCACCATTTGGCACGATCCATCGGCTGAGGCATTGTCCACCACAAATATTTCAGTGTCAATATCCTTAGCGGCGCTTACTACCGATATCAGGCACTGCTCAAGGAAGTACTTCACGTTGTAGTTTACAATTACAACCGAAAGGGTCATAGGGCAATTGGTTAGGCACACAAAGGTATTAAAATATGTGTTGAAAATCGACTCATGGCCGAGGGGTTATTCACTGTCAATTTCACCTATATTTAAAACGCCTAATCCCATTAATCGATTTGTTAAACCAGATGTAGAAGAAGATGCCTGCAAGGGATAGGCCCACCGGGAACCCCAACCAAATACCAACTACACCAATCTCCAAATATATTCCGAGCAGGTAACCAACTGGCAATGCAACCATAAAGTAGCAGATAAATGATATGATTGCCATGGCGTTTACCCTCGATATGCCCCTAAGGGCATTGGCATAGTTTACCTGGAGGCCATCGGCAATTTGATAGGCTGCTCCAATGAGGAGCAGGGTGCCGGCAAGGGCAATCACTTCCACATCGGAATTGAATAGCGATGCAATTTGATGCCTAAACAGCACCAGACCCGACGCAATGGCTAGCGCCATGGCAATAATAATATGAAGCCCGCTGCTGGCAGCCTTTTTTGCATTAGCAATGTCGCCTGTGCCGTAATAGTTGCTAACCCTAACCGCTGTGGCGGCGCCAATTCCGTAGTAGGTCATGAACCCAATGGTTTGTATGGTAATTGCTATATGGTGAGCAGCCAACGCCACGCTGCCCAGCCAGCCAATCATTATGGTGCTTATATTAAAAATACCCGTCTCCATGGCCATCTGTATGCCCACCATAAGGCCCATCTTATTTAGAGTTTTGTGGTGTGTTGGGCTGTAGCTGCTGCGCAGGTAACCTACCAGGTAACGCTTGTACTTTTTGGTGAAGAAGAAGATGTAGGCAAAGGCCGCAGCCATGAGAACCCTCGACACCAGCGTGGCAAACCCTGCGCCCAGCAGTCCCAGCTCGGGGAAGCCCCACTTGCCGTATATCAGCAGCCAGTTGCCAAGGATGTTAAAGGCATTGCCGCCAATCATAATCCACATCGATGTTTTGGTGTCGTTTACGCCATCGGCAAATTGCTTGAATGCGTTGAATATCATTATGAAAATTAAGGAGATAAGGATTACCCAGCTGTATGGAATGATTAGCGGGTAAAGCTCCTCGGGTTGTCCAAAGCTTCGCACCTTTAGCACAAAAACAACCATCAGTGCCGTGATAAGTATGCCCATTACAAGGTTTGCAACAATCCCATTGCGTAGCATTTGCCCCACCTCAAGGTGTTCTCGACGCCCAAAAAGTTGTCCCACTAACGGAGTGAGCGCATAGGAGAAGCCCAATCCAAAAAGGATGGGCATGTTGAACACATTTACAGCAAACGATGCGGCAGCCAGCTCGCTGGTTCCGTAGTTTCCAATCATGGCGCCATCCACAAAGCCCAGTATTATTTGGCCCAGTTGGCCCAGAACTAGGGGTATGCCCAGCGTAAGGGTAGCCGAGTGGTGGTTTTTGTACTTCGCTAAAAAGCTGCGCATGATGCTCTAATGTTTTACTCGTTACAAATGGATTCGATGTGGCGAAAGTACTAAGATATTGCTATGTTTTGGGTAATGTCAAGGCAAGGCACACAAAAAATGGGCAGGTAAAGCTAGTTCACCTGCCCAATGCTTTGGTTGTAAATAGATGCCTTAAAACAGCTGCTTAATGGCTTCCGCCAGACGCTTAACACCCTCATCGTTCTGCTCCTTGTTCATAAACGAAAAGTTTAGACGCATGGTATTCTTTCCACCTCCATCGCAGTGGAACACGCTGCCCAGCACAAAGGCCACCTTTTGCTCAATGGCAATTTTAAACAGATCTTCGGAGTTCATATGCTCGGGCAGGGTTAGGAAAAGGAATAGGCCACCCTCGGGCTCGGTCCAGCTAACTCCTTCGGGCATATACTTGCGGAAAGCCTCGAGCATAGCGTCTCGCTTTATGCGGTAGCTGTCGACAATCTTCTTAAGGTTCTCATCGAAGTACCCTTTCTCGTAGTACTTGGCGGCAATTTTTTGAACATATGGTGATGTGCAAAGGTCGGTTGATTGCTTGGCCATTACAATTTTATCAATAACATCTTCGTGGGCAACAACCCATCCAATGCGGAATCCGGGTACAAATATCTTCGATAGGGTTCCCAGCAGGATTACGTGGCCTGTGCCATCGAGCTCATACATGGTGCGCTGTACCTCACCATCGAAACGAAGCTCGCGGTATGGGCTATCCTCTACAATTAGCACGTCGTACTTGCGGGCAAGGGCAATGATTTCCAATCGGCGCGATTCGGGCATGGTGATGCCGGCAGGGTTTTGGAAGTCGGGGATTATGTATAAGAATTTTGGTTTTTCGCCATTGGCCTTCATTTTTTCGAGCTCCTGTTCCAACAGGTCAGCGCGCATTCCCTTGTCGTCGAGTTTAATGCCAATCATCTGCGCACCATAGGTGCTAAAAGCCGACAGCCCTCCTAGGTATGATGGCAATCCGCAGATAATCTTATCGCCGGGGTTGATGAAAATTTTTGGGATAAGATCCAATGCCTGCTGCGATGCGGTGGTAATTACCAGATTGTTGATATCGAGCGTTAGCCCTTCCTTTTTGTAGCGCTCAACCAGAATTTCACGTAGCCTCATATCGCCTTCGGTGGCACCATACTGTAAAGCCTGTGCGCCTTCGGTATCTAGTACTTCGCAGCTTATCTCTTTTAGCTGATCAATGGGGAATGTGTCGGGGGCAGGTAGCCCTCCTGCAAATGAAATAATATCAGACCTTTGAGTTAGCTTTAGCAACTCGCGGATGGCCGATCGTTTCATCCCCTTGGCAGTATTAGAAAATACGCTGTTCAAATCGGTTACCATAACATCAATATTTTATAGGTTAATGTATCAAATTGAAATTACAATCAAAGAATTTTCAATCAATTTATCTAAAACAGTGGCTACGAAGTTACGGATTGTAATTATGATTGGCAAATTTTTATATTGATTTGTTGCTTCTCGTGGCAATGCTTTTGAATATACACGCCAAGGCAAATATCTCTCACCACATTGCTTGAACCTAAGAGTGAAGGATACTTACTGCGTATTTGGGATGGGAACGGTTACTCGTCTATATCAATATGCTTGCTGTCCGCATCGTTCTGGTCATCATCTGCAAATCGCCTGATTTTAATGTTGAACGATGCCATGAAGATGCTCATGAATGGGCTGATGATATTGAAGAAAGCGTAGGGCAAATAGGTGAGTACGGGTACCCCCAGCACGGCCGATTGGGTGGCCCCGCACGTGTTCCAGGGAATTAGCACAGATGTAACGGTGCCAGAATCTTCGAGGGTACGGCTCAATACCTCCGGTTTTAGCCCTCTGTCGCGATAGGTTTTGGCAAACATACGTCCGGGCACAACAATGGAGATGTACTGATCGGAAGCAGTTACATTGAAAAACACACAAGTCCCCACAGTAGTTGCCACAAGCGAACCCGTTGACTTAGCAAAGCGGATAATGCTCTCGGTGATTCGAACGAGTAAACCCGCGGCCTCCATAACTCCACCAAAAACCATAGCCGACAGGATGAGCCAAATGGTGTTAAGCATCCCCGCCATACCGTGGGTTATCAGCAGGTCGTTTACATGGGCATCCTCGGTGATTATTGCAATATCGCCAAACATGCTCTGCATTATGGCTACGTACGACGACATGGTGTAGTTGCTAGTAATCCCCGAAACCTGCTCAACCACGTGGGGTTGAAAAACCACCGCAAAGGCTGCACCCAGTAAAGTACCTGTCATTAGCGCAGGTAGCGGAGGCATCTTTTTTACAATTATGATGATAAGGATAGCTGGAACAAGGAATAACCATGGGGTGATGTTAAAGGTGTTCTCAATGGCATTTAGCGTTGTTTGCACGTTGGCCTCGCCACCAGAATAGTCGTACGTAAACCCAAGGATTAAAAAGATAATCATGGTGATGATTATGGAAGGGCCGGTGGTATATACCATATACCTAATGTGTGTAAACAGATCGGTTCCGGCCATGGCGGGGGCAAGGTTGGTGGTATCCGATAAAGGTGACATTTTATCGCCAAAGTAAGCCCCCGAAATTATTGCTCCAGCGACAATCCCATCGCTAAACCCCAAGGCGTTTCCAATGCCCAGTAGCGCAACTCCAATGGTGGCAACTGTCGACCACGAGCTACCCGTGGCAAGCGAAACCATGGCACATATTATTACCGATGCCAGTAGGAATATGCTAGGGTGAAGAATTTTGAGCCCGTAGTAAATCATAGAGGGTACTACGCCGCTAAGCAACCATGTTCCAGCCAACGATCCAATTAGCAGCAGGATAAGCATCGATGGCATGGCCGAGCTAATGCTCTTAACCACCTGCTTCCGCACGTCGTACCAGTTATGACCTAGGAATACTGCAACAATACCCCCTACCGTAGCAGCTAAGAGAAGTGCAATTTGGTTTGCCCCTTGAAGAGTATCCTCTCCAAAAAAGTATACATTTAAAATAAGAAAAACGATGAGGAAAAGAATGGGTATAAAAGCCTGAAAGATATTGGGCTTGCGAATTTCTTTGGCCATTGTTGCTTAGGGTTTTATTGAATAAGGCTCGAAAGATAATTATTTTCCATAGTTCGAGCTGTATACCTTGGCAAAATTGCTTAATTATTCTACATAATGGCTTTTAAAAAACGTGCAACTTAGCTCAACGAGTTTTTCATAGTGCAGGAGGGGTTAAAGCTAGTACAGTACATCAAAATTAAATCAGTATCACTGGTTTTGTTGTATGATTTTTATACCTGATGATGGATTGACCCCGATTTTTTTCGATGGATAATTTTAGCATAAAGCAAGGTTGTGAAAAATATTAGGTGTTACGATTTTTTAATTACTAATCATTGTTGTCCGGGGGAATTAATGCTACAAAATAAGATCCTTCACTCCACTGCGTTACGCTTGCTTGCCAGCCATAGCCGTCAAGTTAAGGACACAAAACAAATAAATAAAAACAATTCTTTTGATTGGTTTATACAGAATATTAATACTATAGCCCTCGTAGGGGGCATATAGCGATTGAAGAGATTAATACAAATGATTTTAAGCGCTTCGTAGATGCGCAATAAGGGATACTAATATCTATTGCACGCCCTACGGCCTGCCTGCCTTCGGCAGTAAGGCAGGGGTGCTTTAGGTTTTGCTATTTAAACCCAATCGCTATCAACCCCTGTCTGCCAGCCAGGCAGGCTCTACGAGGGT
>JAVERU010000189.1:0-3984 GCA_034006965.1 Tenuifilaceae bacterium | reverse complement strand
CCCTTGGCTTTTTTTACCCCAATCAGGCTGGTAGCAGCAGAACCCCAAAGGTAAAAGAGCAAACACTTGAGGAGAGGATTAACTCCATTTGCAACGGGATTAATGCTGAGTTTGAACAGCATCAAAAGGTTTGGCTATCGCTTCAGCTGGTTGAGTTTATTGTGGACACGGGCTACACCTCCGACTTCCAGCTTGAGTTTATCCAATCAGTAGCTCGGAAGTTCAATATCCCACCAGATGAGTTTAAAAATGGTAGAGACTTTATTCTTGCCAAGGCGCCCGAAGAGGTGCCCCAAAATGCAAGCACTATTCAGCTTACTGGTGACGATGAACCTAACGAAACGGCAAAGGAAGTATTTCAACCAAATTTACAGGGTAAGCTTTGCTTTATTCATATTCCAAGCACCAACACCATCCTGGTTAAGTACTTTGGCGAAAGCAACGTTTTTCTTAATAGCAAAACCCTAAAACCAGGTAGGGCATACATTTTTGGTGTAGGCGGCGTAATTAGGAGCCCTAGGGTTGAGCCAATATATTACAGTAAAATATCGGGACTGTTCTTTCACTCGTGGAGTAAAACCAACATAAGGCTAACCGCCGAAGATATTGAATATAGGCATAAGGGAAGTAAAGACGGCGTGCATCCGTTTACCTTTGACGCACATTCGGGCCAGCTGGTAGCCATTATGGGGGGAAGTGGTGTTGGTAAATCAACCCTTATAAACCTGTTGAACGGGAATCTAAAACCAGCCAGTGGAAATGTATACATTAATGGGTATCACCTTAATAAAGATCAGGATGTCCTTAAGGGAGTAATTGGTTATGTTCCCCAAGATGACCTGTTGGTGGAGGACCTAACTGTTTTTGAGAACCTTTACTTTGGGGCAAGATTCTGTTTTTACGATAAGGATGAGAAGGAGATAGTTGCCCTTGTGAATGAAACGCTACAGGATTTTGACTTGAGCGAAGCTCGAGACCTTAAGGTTGGTAATCCGATAAACAAATTTATTAGCGGAGGGCAGCGTAAGCGCCTAAACCTAGCCATGGAGCTAATCCGCGAACCGGCCATACTATTTGTTGATGAACCCACATCGGGGCTATCGTCGTTTGACTCGGAGCGGATTGTGCATATGCTAAAACGACAAACCTTTAAGGGTAAAATTGTAATAGCGAATGTGCATCAACCCTCATCGGATATCTACAAGCTATTCGACAAGCTAATAGTCATGGACCATGGCGGAAGGGTTATTTTTCAGGGTAACCCGATGGATGCTGTTGTTTATTTTCGGCATGAAGGCCAATTCCTAAAGGCAGAGGAGAGCGAATGCACATGCTGCGGCAATGTGAACACCGAGCAAATTCTTAGAATTATTGAGGCTAGGGTTGTGAACGAGTACGGCAAGCTTACTAGGAAAAGGAAACGCTCGGCCAATGAATGGTACGAGATGTACCTGGAAAAAATTCAAAGCAGAATTACTCCCACCTCTCACAAAATTAGAATACCCTTACCCAACAATAGCTTTAAGCCCCCAAACAGAGCGGCGCAAACCCGGCTGTATTTCCATCGCAACATCCTAAGCAAGCTGGCCAATAAACAATTCATGCTGATAGCACTACTTGAGGCCCCAATACTTGCTTTGATCCTAGGCTTTTTCTCGAAATACATCAGCGGAACGCTTAATAACCCTAACGCATACATTTTTAGTAATAACGACAACATACCTAGCTACCTGTTCATGAGCGTGGTTGCAGCCATATTTATGGGGCTAACCATTAGCGCCGAGGAAATCATTAGAGATCAAAAAGTTAGACAACGCGAGAAGTTCCTGAATCTAAGTTACTTCAGCTACATAAACTCTAAGATAATAACCCTTTTAATCCTTTCGGGTGTTCAAAGCTTGATGTTTACGTTTATTGGCAACTTCATCCTCGAGATTAATGGCCACTTCCTAAGCACCTGGCTTGTGCTTTTCTCAACGGCAGTATGTGCTAACCTAATTGGGCTCAATATCTCTGCAGCTCTCAACTCAGTGGTTACCATTTATATTTCTATCCCGTTAATCATTGTCCCAATGCTTCTTCTTGGAGGTGTGGTAGTTAGCTACAATAAGCTCCACAAGTCTATTCTCCATCCTGAGTACGTTCCACTGGTGGGTGATATTAATCCTGTTCGCTGGTCGTACGAAGCGTTGTGCGTTCAACAGTTTAAGAACAATCGATTTAACAAACATTTCTATGACATTGACAGGGAGATTACTAACAATACGTACTATGCAAGTTTTCTAATACCAAAACTCCAAATCAAGCTCGATGAGGTTGCTAAAAGCATCACAATTAACAAGATAACCCAAGTAACAAAGAACGATCTCAGAACACTCCAGAGTGAGCTTGCACTGCTGACACGCGATTTTAGAATTGAAGAGCTAGCTTACCCCGACACCACGAGGTTAAATGCTATGATCTTAAGCGCTAAGGATATTGATGAGTATAAATCGTTTTTTAACGAGCTCCGCAGCTATCTCCTCTCCCAAAACAGAACGCTCAATCAGGCAAAAGATTCAATATACGCACACCTAATTGAAAGCATGGGGGGAAACGAGCAAGTGTTTGCCTTCAAACGACGTTACCATAACACTGCTCTTGAAAATCTGGTGCTGAATAAAAATGAGGTCGAAAAGATAACGAACGTAGATTTTAGATTTATTAGGAAGTATAATCCTGCCTACGCAATTCCTACTGCAACCAATGGTCGTGCTCACATGTTTGCTCCAGTGAAACGTATTGGCAACCTGACCATTGACACGCTCTGGTTTAACACACTAGTGCTATGGATAATCAGCGGATTATTTTATTTTGCCCTATTAACCAACCTATTCAGAGCAATTAACCGGTACCTCGAACGCTTTAGGTTCAGAAGGATGGCAAGACGGATTGCAAAATACATTCCAAAGTAAAAAAGGGAAATGTGTAATGCTAAACTCTTTGTGCATGGATATTTAATAACAATTACTATATTGCCGTATGGTAGGCAACCTTTTAAACTACTTATGAAAAAATAGGCCTTATGAAACTTGGGATGATGACCAAGAGCGAGTGCATTAACTTTATTGAATTCAACATCACCGGGAATAGTGAGAATTACAATAAATGCGACGAGGAATCGCTTTACCTAAATAGCAACGTGTTTAACATATTTGCAGGGTGCTTCGAACAAAGCAATCACCTATTCGAATTCATTGGGCAAACCATATACAACTCGCGTAAAATCATCCCCTTGCTAAATACGCTCGACAGCAACCTTGGACGACTTGTTTTAATTGAAAGCATTGAAGAGTTTAAGCAATACGTAACAGGAATATTCCTGGGTCGCGATCTGTTGCTCGACCTAGCCCAAGCTGACCCACTTTGGGAGCAATGCTGGAAGTTTTACTTGCGCCGACTAATTGTTATCAACAGAGACCTTATTAAGCTAATTAACCGCTGCGTTGATGAGGAAAGAACCCTTTGGGTAATTGGCTACTAATCAGTAAGGCTCTGCTACTGCTGCATAAAATACTGAAAGAAATAGGCGAATGTGCCAGCCGCATACTCCATAATCGATGTGGTATGATCACCATCGGTAATTGGAATAAGGCTCACCTTGTTTGCGCCCAGCTCAACCATAGCATTGTATGCGCTCTGGGAGTTGAAGTAGGGCACGTAGCTATCGCTGGTTCCATGATATAGTTGCATTGGCGATTGGGGTAACCAGCGGTAGCAATTATTATCGGCGATAGCCGAGAGAAAATCGGTATCAGTACCCATGGTAACACCCTCAATAAACTCCTGCGTGAAAAGTATTGATGGGTTAGCCTCAACTTCGGCAAACACCCCCTGCTCTTCAATAATTGATGCCCATGGCTCGTTGAAATAGGATGAGTAGGACCGTTGAAGCTGTGGATATATACTATTATAGGTGTCGAGCACCCAAACGTATGAATTGAT
>JAVERU010000033.1:0-26266 GCA_034006965.1 Tenuifilaceae bacterium | reverse complement strand
GAATGATGAAGTTGGGGAGGGGAGTGGACGATGGTTATCGTGCTTTGCCCATTCGTTTTCCAAACCACTTCGAAATTCGAAATTCAGTGTTCATTATTCATTATTTCTTTGAAAGTTGAATATCCTCGTCTGCCTAGATGTTATGTCGGGCAGGGAATGTTGAACCTGCCTGCGGCAAGCAGGTGTCGAATGTAGAATGAAAAATGATGAAGTTGCGTAGGGAGTCGGCGTTTGTTTACATTTATTCTTCTTTGCGACTTAGCGACTTGGCGTGAGATTGTTTGTCAATTGTCTTTTCCCAGTTCCAAGCCGAGAGTAGGGCTTCGTTGAGCGATAGTTGGGCCTTCCAGCCAAGTTCTTTCTCGGCGTAGGAGGTGTCGGCCCAAACCTTTTCGATATCGCCGGGGCGGCGATCGGTTAGGGTGTAGTTTATTTTTACTCCGGTGGCTCGTTCAAACGACTTGATAATCTCGAGCACGGTAACGCCATTTCCTGCGCCCACGTTAAACACCTCGAATGGAATTTTATTGGTTTTTTCTATTAGCCTTTTTAGGGATATTACGTGTGCCTTTGCCAGGTCGACCACGTGGAAGTAGTCGCGGATAGCCGTACCATCGGGGCTGTTGTAGTCGGACCCAAAAACCTGTAGCTCAGGCCAAATGCCTTTGGCAGTTTGAGTAATGAATGGCACTAAATTGTCGGGTTTGCCCATGGGGAACTCGCCAATGTGGGCGCTGGGATGTGCACCTATGGGGTTAAAGTAGCGAAGTGCAATTCCAGAGATATTATTTGTTGATTGAATGGTGTCGGCAATAATATCCTCAGCAATTTTTTTTGTATTACCGTAGGGCGAGAGGGCCTTTTTTATGGGCGATGATTCGGTAACAGGTAGCACATCGGGCTGACCGTAAACGGTGCATGAGCTGGAGAAGACCAGATGACCACCTCTCTCTTTTAATATTTCTAAAAGATTTATTAGGGAGTAGATATTGTTTTTGTAGTACTCCAGGGGTTTATCAACGCTTTCGCCCACGGCCTTTAGGGCAGCGAAATGTATCACAGAGTTGATGTCGGGATGCGTTGCGAATACTTGCTGCATATCTTGCAATGAGGCACAGTTGGCCTTGATAAACGTGGGGCGTACCCCGGTTATTTTTTCAATGCCATCAATTGAATCGGCATAGGAGTTTGATAGATTATCGACGATTACCACCTCGAAACCGGCCTCCATTAACTCAACGGCTGTATGTGAGCCAATATAGCCAGTGCCGCCTGTTACTAGTACTTTTTGCATTTATATTTATTTTTTTTAGTTGCACAAAGGACACTAAGGAGTCACAAAGGGACACTAAGTTTATAGAATAATTCGTTTAATGCCGTTCTTGAGTGATGTAACATAAAAATTTAACAAAAGTCCAAGTTTGTAATTGCCTAATCTAAGATATGTTAAAACCTGTGCTAAATGAACATCAGTAAAACAATCGGCTGTCTTTAACTCTATAACCACTTTATTGTTAACTAGTAAATCGATTCTGTATCCGTGATCTAGCTTTATATCCTTGTAAATAACGGGTAATGGTTTTTCTCTTTGGACAGAAAGACCAGCCTTGATCAATTCGTAGGATAAACATTCCTTGTATGCAGATTCTAATAGCCCAGGACCTAACTGTTTGTGAACTTCTATGGCACAACCTATGATTATGTTTGATAATTCATCTTCTGTAAGATTTTTCATAGTTGTTCTTTTAGTTTCACAAAATACACAAAGGAGTCACGAAGTAACACAAAGGGATCTTAAATTACTTAGTGTCTTTAGTGCCTTCTTAGTGGTTTTTGAGGTCATTTTTTTGTTGCACAAAGGGCTCCAAGGAGTCACGAGTAACCACAAAGTGTTTAGTATTTTCTTAGTGTCTTTTGTGTCTCCTTGGTGTTCTCTGTGTTCAAAATCTTTTAATACGCTTTCCCGATGGCCCTAACCTTAAACCCAATTTTCATTAGCTCTTTGTGGTCGAGAAGGTTTCGTCCATCGAAGATGTGGGCTGGTTTTAGCATATTGTTGTAAATGCGTTGCCAGTCGTATGTTTTAAACTCGTCCCATTCGGTTAGCACAGCGATGGCATGGGCACCCTTGGCAGCCTCGTAAGGGTCGGTGCAAGCTGTGAGCAGCTCCTCGTTCTCCTTCTCGGTGCGGGTGTTAAGGTAGTTCAGGTCGGCATACATTTGTTGCGGCCTTACCTTGGGATCGTATACGTGAATTGATCCTTGATCTTCGAGTAGATGGTCAGCTACGTAGATGGCTGCCGACTCGCGGGTATCGTTGGTGTCCTTTTTGAATGCCCATCCAAAGAACGTGATCTTTTTGCCCGAGATGGTGTTGTTAAGCGTTGCGATAATGCTATCGGCAAAGCGACGCTTCTGGTAATCGTTTAGAATGATAACCTGCTCCCAGTAGTCGGCAACCTCTTGCAAGCCAAGGCTACGGCAGATATAAACAAGGTTTAGGATATCCTTTTGGAAGCATGAGCCACCAAATCCAACCGACGATTTTAGGAACTTTGGGCCAATACGGCTATCGGCACCAATGGCGCGGGCCACCTCGTCGATATTGGCCTCGGTTTTCTCGCACAGCGCGCTAAGCGCATTGATTGATGAAACACGCTGGGCAAGGAATGCGTTGGCAGTTAGCTTCGAAAGCTCCGACGACCACACGTTGGTTTGTAGTATACGCTCCTTTGGAAGCCAATGGGCATAGATATCGGATAAGGCATCCATAGCCTCACGCCCTTCGGCTGTGGCAATATCGCCACCAATTAGCACGCGGTCGGCATGGTGCAGATCGTTAATGGCTGTTCCTTCTGCCAGAAATTCGGGGTTCGAAAGGATTTGGAATTTCACGCCATTCCCAACGTTGTCCAGTATATCTTTTATTGCTTGTGCAGTCCGAACGGGCAAAGTCGATTTTTCAACCACAATTTTATCTTCAGTGGCTACCTCGGCAATCTGGCGGGCGCACAGCTCAACAAATTTAAGGTTGGCGGCCATACCCTTGCCCTTGCCGTAGGTTTTGGTGGGGGTGTTAACCGAGATGAAAATCATTTCGGCCTCACGAATCCCCTTCTCAATATCGGTTGAGAAAAAAAGGTTACGGCCACGAGCCTCGGCCACAACCTCCTTTAAGCCGGGCTCAAAGATTGGGAGTTTATCGAGATCGTCATCGTTCCAATCGGCAATACGCTGTGGGTTAATATCAACAACATTAACTTTAATCTCGGGGCATTTTTGGGCAATAACAGCCATGGTGGGGCCACCAACATAACCAGCACCAATACAGCAGATGTTCTTAATAGTCATAAGGCTATTTTAATTGGTTCATAATTGTTACAGCAACTAGGGCAATGGACGAAAGTGACGAGCTAATGGCCAGTGTTTCTTGCAGGGTGACTCCGTCTCTTTCTGGTTTTTGAGGCACCACAATTTCTGCTCCAGGCTCAATTTTGGGGTATGATCGGAAGAACAGGAAGCTGCGAGTTCTATCCATCGAGCCGTTGGCATAGATTACAAAAACTTTATTTTTTCTAGCATTATCGGAAAAGCCACCTGCTTGGGCAACATAATTCCTGAGGTTAGTATTCCTTGTAAATCGAGTGGTCACTGGGTTAAGAAGTTCCCCCGTGAGTTTTACCGTTTGTAATCTTTGTGGCACCCTTAGTATATCGCCTTCAACCAGAAGCAGGTCTTCGTCTCCTTTAGGTTTGCTTAGTATTCTATCTAAGTCAATTCCAATGGGTTGGTAAATCACTTGTTTAGTCGAATCTGCTGCTGTCCCTGATTTTGTTTTTGGGGTTGATGTAAGCTCTAACTCATTTTTAATCCTTCTGTCTAGGTTAACATCAAGTTCAATGGGTAAGCCCGACTTTTCAATATCTTTAATTCTTTGTGCCTGCTCTATCTGTGTTTCATCAATCATACGAAGTAAGGTGGCGCCAGGGAGGTATGCCTCACTTGTTAGGCCACCTGCTCTAGCTACAAGGTCTGAAATCCTTTCGCCTTTGCGGGCTATGGCATACTCCCCAGGGAATGCAAATTCTCCTTCGGCCTTGGCAAGCATTTGCACTTGGTATCCAGGCGAGTGACGCACAAATACAATGTCGAAAGGCTCTAGCTTAAACGATGAGCCCTGATCGCCTAGCGAAAGGTTTTCGTCGAGCGGGAAGATGAACACCTCCGAAATTAATTCGCCCGATTGTGTTGCTGTGCGGTTCTGAATTCTTCGGGCGACCTCAACCCTAGCCAGCGAGGCGGAATACTTAAGACCACCAGCTTTTCTTATTAGTTCCCCTAGGCTAATGTTATCGGCGTACGGAAAGGTCCCGGGTTGCTTTACCTCGCCCATTATGTTAACTTTTCGCTCTTCCTTTAGCTCTAGAATAGAGCTTATCATCAGTATATCCTCACGTTTAAGCTCAATATCTGTTGCTGGGTTATTCAATATTTCTTGAAGGCTAATGTCGATAATCTCAACCTCAAGGTTGTCGCTCAACCTGTATATTGAGGCTCTGTTGGTAAATGCATCTTCCCTTAATCCTTCGGCCTTTTTAATAAGGTCGCTAACGGTCATCCCTTCGGTAAGGCCGTATTCGCCCTCTCTAAAGACAGCACCCTTTACCGTAACTCTATTCTCGTATCTGTCCAAAATTTCACCAACCTTTATCTCGTCGCCGTTGTTCATCAAGAATGATGAGAAAAGTTCCTTGTCAACGTTTAGCAGTTTTTTCTGGCTGTCGGTTTTGCGATTTACCACTAAATGCTTACTGTAAGCACGTGCCGAGAATCCACCTGAAAATTCAATCAGGTCGTCCAAGGTTTCGCCCTCCTTCAGTTCGTAAATAGCAGGGCGTACTACTTCTCCGTAAAATATTACTCGGTTCTGAAAGGGGGCTATAAAAACAATGTCTTCATCCTGTAGCCTCACATTAAGTGCTGTTTCACCTCTAAGGAGGAAATCGTATAGGTCGATTTTTTGATACAGCTGGCCATTTCGAATGACTCTAATTTCACGGAACGATCCCATTTCATCGGGACCGCCAGCAAGATACAATGCGTTGAATGCAGTGGCAAAGGAGGGTATGGTATAAGTACCCGGCATGTATGCATCGCCAGCCACCGTTACCTTTATGCTTCGCACATTGCCTATGCTTACCTGAGCAAAGGTGTTGGGCGATGTGCCTTTAAGCCCGGAGTAAATTGTCGACAAACGATTTATTATAAGCGTGGTTGCTTTTTCGATTGTTTGACCACCAATGTTTATGGGGCCTAAATCAGGGACAATAATCTGTCCCTCAGGATTAACTGTTACTCGCGATTGGCTTTGGGAAGCACCCCAAACCTCAATTATCAATTCATCACCAGGGCCAAGCTGGTAATTTTGGGGGGTTGGAATGTTTAGGCTCGGTTCAAATGTAAGTTCGGCTCTGTTAAACAGGTTGTGTCCAAATATTTTAATTGAGTCCTCTTCTTCTGCAAATAGATCCAACTCTTCAGTAAAGATACGTTGTGAATTGTTCGCGTCAAATGTTCGGGTATCTCCACCTACCGGTTGTCCCGTTGATGTTGCCTGACTGCGTTCCAATAAATTAATCCTTTCCCTAAGTTTTAAAACCTCGGTGTAGGGCATACCCCTTGATATGGCTTCAGCCTCAAGTTCCTGCAGAGTCATCCCAGAGGTTTTTGCCCGAGTGATGAATTGCCTTACCTGCGCATCAGTTAAGTTGTCGACTTTAATTGACCTGAAATCAATCTGGTTGATGTTTGGCATCTGAGCTTTTACTTCGTGGATGAATGTTACTGTCATCGAAAAAGCTAGTAGCAACCGAAGAGATAATTTAATGACTTTTTGCATCGTGGTATGATTGTTAAAATAACCGTTATCCATTTTGTCCTCAGCAATACTTAATTCGTTTGGCTTGCCTCTTATGCAACATTTATACCAGGGGCAAGTGTGAGGGACATAGTCCATTTCGTATTAGCATAAAAAATCTTTTGCACTGATTTGTAGTTCAATACGAAATGAAGTGCAAAAATAAGAAAAAACTTTGAGTAAGTAGCTGTTTTGTTTGTCCTTAGCATCTAAAATAGTTTATCAATCCTTTATTACACTCAAGGTGATGGCTGTAAAGGTAACGTGATGGTTTTATACAAAGTATTATTTTTTGTTAAATTGATGCCCGGCTTTCATATCATATGCTTGATGTAGGTATTGTAATTCCTCGCTTTTGTATAGGTCAACCAATTTATTAACGTGTTGTTAATGCTTTAGTAGTGCAACGATTTTATTACTTTTGTAAAGTAAGCTATGTCCCCAAAGAGATCAAATCAGCAAAGCGATAATCCGCTAAGCAAAATAAAGCTTAGCCGTGCCATATACCCAATTATCATTGGGTTGGGGGTTGTGGGCTATATGTTTTACCGCGAGTTCGACCCCAGCGTTTTCACCTATCTCAGCTTGGCTAAGTGGAGTTTTGTTTGGTTTGTGGTGGCGCTTGCCCTAATGGCCTTCAGAGATATTGGGTATATCATCAGGTTGTTGATACTGGCCGAGGGCCAGCTATCGCTTAGGCAAGCCTTCCGCGTGGTAATGCTTTGGGAGTTTACCTCGGCCATAACTCCATCGGCTATAGGTGGTACCAGCGTGGCCATTCTGTATGTAAATAAGGAAGGGATTAGCGTTGGACGCAGCTCGGCCATTGTGATGGCCACCTCGCTTTTGGATGAGCTGTACTTTCTACTTATGTTTCCCCTACTTTTACTATTTGTTAAAACTGATTTACTGTTTGGCGTTAGCCTAACCGATGAAGTGGCCTTTGCCAACGAACTTTTCACCTTTGCGCTTATTGGTTATTTGGTCAAGCTTCTATACGTAATAGTACTGTCCTATGGGCTGTTTTTTAATCCCCGCGGATTAAAATGGCTTATGCTTATGATTTTTAAGCTACCCATCCTAAGGCGATGGAAGCATGGCGCCAACGATGCGGGGACTGAGATTATTGAAAACTCGAAGGAGTTTAAGGCAAAGCCTTTTGGGTTTTGGTTCAAATCGTTTTTGGCCACAGCCTTTTCGTGGACGTCGCGTTACTGGGTTGTAAATGCCCTCCTCCTAGCCTTCTTTGCCGTTACCGATCATTTTCTGATTTTTGCACGGCAGCTGGTCATGTGGATAATGATGCTGGTTAGTCCAACCCCAGGTGGAAGTGGCTTTGCCGAGTTTGTGTTTACTCGTTTTCTAGGAGAGTTCATGCCGGTTGAGCCGATTGCGCTTGGCTCTGTTGCCGTTGCCATGGCATTGATTTGGCGCTTGGCCACTTACTACCCGTACCTAGTGATAGGTGCAATAATGTTTCCTCGTTGGATTAAGAGTAAGTTCGGAAGCGAGAAGGTTTAAATGCTACCTTAAGCAGAATCGATTTAGAAGTATTGCAGGCATCTGGTTGTACTTTCATAAAAAAAGGGGTATAGCCCCTTTTGAAATTATCTTTTCTTAATAGCCTACAGTTTTTCCTTTATATACCTAAGCATCGAGTCCATTATAAGGTAGCCATCGGTGTTTCCTAGCTCATCGTCGGCGGCACGCTCGGGGTGTGGCATCATACCAAATACGTTGAATTTCTCGTTGCAAACTCCTGCAATATTCTCCACCGAACCGTTGGGGTTAACCGCTTCGGAAATGCTTCCGTTTTCATCGCAGTACCTAAAAAGTATTTGCCCATTAATTCTCATGCTGGCCAGCACTTCCTTGTCGGCGTAGTATCGACCTTCGCCGTGGGCAATCGGAATCTTAAGCGCTCGATTGCGAGGTACATAGGCCGTAGGGGCTGCTGTTTTGCTGTCGGGCAAAATGAATACATTTTTGCACTCAAACTTCTGGCTGTTATTATGTAGGAGTGCTCCGGGCAGGAGTCCTGCCTCGCAAAGAATTTGAAACCCATTGCAAACACCAAATACAAAACCACCGTTATGGGCAAACTCTATCACCTTCTCCATGATTGGTGAGAAGCGAGCTAGAGCACCTGAACGCAGGTAGTCGCCGTACGAAAAACCACCGGGCAGTACCACAGCATCTACATTTTGCAGGTCGGTATCCTTGTGCCAAAGCTCTACCACCTCTTGCTCCATGATGTTCTTTAGAACGTAGATCATATCGTGATCGCAATTGGAGCCAGGAAAAGTTACAACGCCAAACTTCATAGCCATATATTTATATGATGCGCAAAGATAGATATAAAATGGTATTGAGCAAAAAGGCCCATCTCAATTATCGCTTAATAACATATGTTTTGCCCATCGAATTTTTGGGGTAAATGATTTTTAAAGGGGTAATTTTGCGGGCAAATTTTTTGCTGATGATTAGAGTTGCCCTTGGGTTGATGTTTTCTGCTGCTTGGATGCAGCTTGCTGCTGATGTACCTGTGGTTAAGGATTTGGCATCGGCCTCACTACCAGCCGACCATATTCCACATGCTACCGATTCGTTAAGCGTTGAGCTGTCTGCCACTATCCAGGCAAGGCACGTTTGGCGGGGATCGCTAACCTGCGATGCGTGGAATATGCAGCCCAGCTTTAATATGAGCAAACGTAACTTTTTGGTAGGGGCTTGGGCTGCCTATACCGTTGATAACTCCTACGCCGAGGTAGATATTTACGCATCGTACTCGTTGGGTAGTTTTACCTTTTCGGTGCTCGACTACTTTTGTCCTAATGAGACCCTTAGGTTTAATCGATTCTTTGATCTGGACCAGTCGACCACACAGCATACCATCGATGCAACCATTAGCTTCGATGGCACAAAACGATTTCCGTTCAGCCTTATGGTTTCAACCCTTTTGTGGGGAGACGATCTGAATCCTGCTACAGGCCAGAACTACTACTCGACCTATATTGAAGCTGGGTATAATTGGTCACGGACTGCTACGCAGGACTACCACTTCTTTGTTGGCCTTACCCCGTACCGTGGTTACTATGCCGATTCATTCAACGTTGTTGGTGTGGGAGCGGGGGTAAATCAAAAGATCAAAATTACTGAAAGTTTTACCCTGCCCATCTTTGGGAAGCTAATCCTGAACCCGTATACCGATAATCTATTCTTTGTATTTGGTTTTTCTTTGCAGAAATCCTAGGCAATGATAAAGCCCAACAGCTGTTGGGCTTGTGTCGTATCCCTTTTCTGATTTGATATTCTAGTTCAACCTGAAGGTAACCGGGAAGGTGAACGAAACCTTGGCTGGCTTCCCTCTCTGCAATCCGGGGCTCCATTTTGGTGAGTTAGATACAACCCTAAGTGCTTCTGCATCTAATGACGGGTCGATTCCTTTAATAACCCTTACGTTGGTTACCGATCCGTCAATGTCGATGGTGAACTCTAAGGTAACCCTTCCCTGAATTCCGTTCTGAGCTGCTAATTCAGGATATTTAAGATTCGCAAAAACCCATTTGGTAAAGTTTCTGTGATCACCCCCCATGAACGTGGGCTGCTCCTCAATGAGCATGAAGGGAATGGTTTCGTCTAGCTCCTTCTCGTCATCAAAGATGATTGGGTTCTTGAGCAAGTCTTTAAACGTTTCATCGTCAATATCTTTAAAGATATCCTCATCCTCATCCTTAATTTCAACCTCATCATCTACAATGTTTATTATTTCTGGAGGTGCAATTACTGGGGGTGGAGGCGGTGTAACATCCTCGGGGCGGGTAATGGGTATCATCTCCTCATCAAAATCGATGGTTGTCCCAGTTGCGAAATCAAGATTGATATCACCCTTGCTGGGCCATTCGAAAGCCAAAAGCACCATGGTGAGTGCTACTACTAGTCCTAGCTGAAAGAACATTGATTTTTTTCTTTCCAAATCGGTTTTGTTCGTTTTCGTTTTCATGGCATTTGATTTTTGGGGTTCATATTTGTGTTACAGCATCTTTAATTATATGAGTTAAATCCAATGTGAATTCCATGAAAAACAAGAAATAAATACCTTTTTTAAATGTTGAGCAGCTATTTTATGAGATTGCTTTGTTGAAATCTCTACAAATAGCACTGCGCTTAAACGTATGAGACGAACCTCAACTTTTTTTGAATGTGAAGTTGTAAAGCTTTTCTGATGAGGGATTAAGGGGCTTTGTGTTGACGGAAGTAATTGTTTGCTGTAGCGGAGGTACAGGTAGGGAAGAGTTTTTTGAATCTCGATAAGGATATTATTAGTGACCAGTATACTTGAGTGTTTCAATGAGCAAAACCTGTTCTTTTATCCTAGAACAATGGCCTTTAGCCTGGCTAGAAAGTAGTTTTTTGGTAAGGCTGACTGAAGATATTGTTTGAATTGTATCACTACGATAACCTTTAACAAAAACATAAAATAGTTTTCAGTCAGCATTACCGGTTAGTTTAGTAGCGATTCCTATTGGCGAACCATACCAGCGAGAGCATTACCGGAACCTCAACCAGCACTCCTACAACAGTTACCATAGCCGCAGGCGATTGTAACCCAAACAGCGCAATGGCCACCGCAACGGCCAGCTCGAAAAAGTTGCTGGCACCTATCATCGCTGCAGGTGAGCATACCGCATGGGGTAGCTTAAGCCAGCGACCCCCAAACCATGCTATGGCAAATATTACGTAGGTTTGTATCACTAGGGGTATTGCAACAAGCAGTATTATAAATGGTCTATTCACAATGGTTTCGCCCTGAAAGGCGAATAGTAAGATTAGCGTAACCAGAAGTGCAAGAATTGATACAGGGCGGAACTTTGGTAGAAACTCGTTGCGAAACCACTCCTCGCCCTTGGCTCTAATAAGCAGCTTGTGGGTAATATAGCCAGCCAGCAAAGGAACTACCACAAATATTACCACCGAGGCAATAAGCGTTTCGTAAGGAATGGTTATGTCGGTTATACCCAGTAGGAGCCCCACAATTGGAACGAATAGAACCAGGATGATGAGATCGTTTACTGATACCTGCACCAGCGTGTAGTTGGGATCGCCGTTGGTTAGGTAGCTCCATACAAACACCATGGCGGTGCATGGCGCTGCTCCCAGTATTATGGCACCGGCAATGTACTCCCCTGCTTCGGCAGGATCGATGAAAGCCCCATACAGCTTGGAGAAGAAAATCCAAGCAAAAAATGCCATGGTGAATGGCTTTATCAGCCAGTTTACTGTTAGCGTAAGCAGTAGCCCTTTGGGCTTTTTGCCAACATTTTTAATCGATGAAAAATCGACCTGAAGCATCATGGGGTAAATCATTGCCCAAATTAGAATGGCAATGGGTATGTTCACCCGGTACAGCTCCATATCGCTTAGCACCTTCATGCTGTCGCCGGCAAAATGTCCTATGGCTATACCTGCAGCAATACAAAGTGCAACCCAAAGGGTTAGGTATTTCTCAAAAAATCCAATTCGTTTTTTATTATCCATGGTATTGGCTTTTTAGCGGTTAAATCTTCTTGCCAAATATTGTGATGCTATATATTCCTGTATTGCTCTTCTTGAAATCGGCAACCTCGTCTTTTTTCATGATGCTTAGTAGCGTAAGGTCGGGTATTTCAATTGATTTCTCTTTCTGAATGCTGATATCAGAAAAACCTGCATTGCGAATAGTGTTGATGTAATCGTTTTTTTGAGTGGCTCCCGATACGCAACCTGCGTAAAGCTCGGCGTTTTGGCGTAGCTTTTCGGGCAGCTCACCAACCAGTACCACATCGCTTATGCAAAAGTGTCCGCCGGGCTTAAGGATACGATAAATTTGGGCAAAGGCTTTTTCCTTATCGGGCACAAGGTTGAGCACGCAGTTGCTTATAACAACATCTGCGATGTTGTCGTTAAGCGGAAGTTCCTCAATGTCGCCCTTAATAAACTCAACATTTGTAAAGCCATGGCTTGCAGCATTATGTTGAGCTTTCGCAATCATCTCGTCAGAGAAATCAACGCCAATCACCCAGCCTGATTCTCCTGTTTCGGCACGCGCTACAAAGCAGTCGTTACCTGCACCCGAGCCAAGGTCAACTACTGTCTGTCCAGCTTTAATGTGTGCAAATTTGGTTGGTAAACCACAACCCAGACCCAGGTCGGCATCGGGGTTGTAACCTTCAATCCTTTCGTAGCTTTCGCTAAAAACAGTGTAATCAACTAAGGGTTCACTATCGGAGCAGCTGCATCCGCAGCAACTTTCCGAGTTTTCGGTTTGCAACGCAATTCGCGAGTATTTCTCGCGCACTACATCCTTTATACTCTTGTTATCCACAGCAGCAGCACCCTCCACCTTTTTTAATTTCCGATTTGTAGAACCCAGCAAACCCTTCGGCAATCTCATCGCGCACGCGACGGAACACGGCCATCACCTCCTCGTCAGACCCAGTTGCCTCTGCCGGATCGTCGAAACCTATATGCCAGCGGTTAGCTACCTGTCCGGTAAATGCTGGGCAGTTCTCATTTGCCCCTCCGCACACGGTTATTACATAGTCGAATGATTGGTTTATAAACTCATCAACGCTTTTGGGTTGATTTTTTGAAATGTCGATATTCACCTCGGCCATTGCCTTAACAGCTAGCGGATGAACCTGTGATGACGGCTCAGTACCTGCCGAGAAAACCTCAATGGAGTTGTCGAACGATTTGAGGAAACCCTCGGCCATCTGGCTACGGCATGAGTTGCCGGTGCAAAGAATTAGAATCTTCATGTTTGTTTTTTATTAATCAATGCGTTTTGGTGCGTTTCTTATTTTGTATTACACGAGTTGGAACCGCTGGCTTCTATTTCTTGAAAGAAGCCATCGAAAAGGAGCTTAACCCTTTGGATGCTATCCTTGCAAATGCAATAGCACACTCGTGTTCCTTCAATATCGCCGTGAATTAATCCTGATCTTTTTAGCTCCTGCAGATGCTGCGATACTGTTGTTCGGCTCAGGGGGATCTCATTTGATATATCGCCCGATATGCAGGTGTTAGCATTGGCCAAATACCTTAGTATGGCAAGTCGTGCCGGATGTGCCAAAACTTTCGAGATTATGGCAATCTCCTGTAAGTCAGAATCAAATAGGTTTGTCTTGTGGTATGTCATTGTATTTATGTTTTATGACGCAAACATACGACATAATTTTAAATTCAAAATAAAATTGATGTAAAATTTTTGTTATATGATTGTCTGCTAACATACCTAAAGGTTACAGATTAAGCAGCACCTCATGCTATGTTTGCAACAAAACATTATTTTTGTTTGGAGTAAACAGACAAGACGAAGGGTAAGGTCAAAGTTAAAGTCCGTCATCCTATGTCCATATGAAACTTCAACCCTTTTGTACCTTATGCCAATTGAGGGCTGAATAAAGGGGCGGTGAATATTGTAAGCAATACTTTGGGTTGAGTTCAATTTCTGGTGGAGAGCTAGCTTCTTTGGGTTTATAGTCGCCTACAAAGTCGGTGGGGTTGAACATTATGGCTGTGTTTTTGCCAAGGGCATGCGCTGCGTTTAAATCTATAAAGTTCATATCATCGGTTGCTCCGAAGTGCGCCTACGCTTACGTTTCGCCCTCATCATTTAGTAGAGGCTCATTGGCATTGGTAGGTGCGTAGTATGGGGGAGGGCATAATTATACAACAATCATTAGTTTCACTACTTGTTTCATCGCAAAGATGTGTTGATTACGAGATCAAAGGTACCTAGGTTTTGGAGAAGTTAAAAGCGGAACGATGGGCGATGCCTAGTATTCGCAACTAATGGATGCAATTTAATTGGTTAAGCAGATGGTGGAAACCAAGGATTTGGGCCGAGGGGTAAGTTTTTTAAAAGGGAAGATTCTCAACATCCACATTACCACCCGAAAGAATTATGCCTACCTTTTTACCAGCAAACTTTTCTTTGTTGTGCATTACTGCAGCAACTGGCACGGCCGATGACGGCTCAATAATAATCTTCATCCGCTCCCAAACTAACCGCATGGCGTTAACAATCGATTCTTCGGTAACAGTTAGTATGCCATTGGCATATTTTTGAATAATGGATAGGGTTAGCGGGCAAAGCGAAGTGCGTAGGCCATCGGCAATGGTATTGGGATTTGCTGATGGGTACAGCACCCCATCGCGAAGCGAGCGAAATGCATCGTCGGCATTCAGTGGCTCGCCGGCATAAACCTCAATATTTGGGTTGGTTTCCTTGCTGTAGATAAGCGTACCGGAGAAAAGTCCGCCACCACCAACGGGAGTAATAATTGTTTGTAAATCGTTGATTGTATCAAGTAGTTCAAGTGAGGCCGTGCCCTGTCCGCAGATCACATCAAAATTTTCGTAGGGATGGATAAAGGTTGCACCCGTTTCGGATTGTACTTTTTCCAACTCCGTTTCGCGGGCTATCTGGGTCGATTCGCAGGTGAAAATTTTGGCGCCATAGCCCTCAACCGCTTTGCGCTTTATTGCTGGTGCATTTTCGGGCATTACGATGTACGCAGGAATTCCTCGCATTGATGCAGCCAACGCCAGCGCAGCGGCATGGTTGCCCGAGCTGTGGGTACATACCCCTTTGCTGGCAAGATTTTCGGAGAGACCATACACTGCATTTGATGCCCCACGAAACTTAAAAGCTCCAACCTTCTGGAAATTTTCGCATTTAAAGTAGGCTTCGCATCCTAAAATTTTATTAACCGATTGCGAAGTAAGCACAGGCGTGCAATGGGCATATTTTTTCACTATTTCATACGCATTTGCTATATCCTCTCTAGTTGGAGTTCTCATTGCTTAACCTTTTATGCTGTTTGTATGCCTCAAATTTATCTACAATGTGCTTTTTAACCTCATACTCACTGGCAATAAGAAGAAATCCCTCGGTAAAATCGCAAAACTCCATAAATCTGATGGCCTCAACGCCCTCTAGCCCTGTTAGCTCGTGCACTATCCCAGCCGAGAATTTTCTTGAAATAATGCCCCATCGCTGCTCTTCAACCCTTTTCTCCTCAATCTTTTTCATCTGTTTCGAGTACCAGTCCTCGCCAAATACAAGCCCACCTGTGGCAGGGGGTGTATTCACAAGCTCCATCCTATCCAGTGTTTTCTGGATGTACTCATTGAGCTTCTCCTGCAGCACCTCGTTTTCCGATTTGGGCATATCCATAGATGCAACCTCCTTTATAAATCGTTGATATGAACCAAATCGAGTGATCTTAACCTCCCTTATCTCGTACGATTTGGGTGTGAGCCGAATGGGATAGTACAGTGAGTCGGGGCTAAATTGCCCCCACGAGGGGATCCTCATCTGGTGAAATCCAAGGGCCGAAATCACAAGGGTATCGCCAGCGACCACAGGCATTTCAAAATAGCCCAGCATATCGGCAACAACACCCTTTCGAATACCTGTATTTACCACATGGCCAAGTGGAATGGGGCTGCCATTGCTGGCGTTTACCAGCTGAAAATGAACGGTGCGTAGGGTGTCCTTGTTATGCTGAGCCAATGCTGCTGAGCAAAGAATTGTAAGCAAAAAAATTAGGGGTATCGTTTTCAAATCTTCTGATTTTTCGATACCCCAAATTTAAAAGGATGTTTGGAATTATTTAGCTATTGAAGTTTTACTTAGCTAATTTTAACGGCATTTGACTGATATACAGATTTAAGGGTTAAACCTTGAGTGGAAAATTATTCTATGCTACTGATCAAGATGTTGCCTAAGCCAGGTATCAATTTCCCATGCCTGATGCAGTATCGATTGCCTTGCCCTATAGCCATGGCTTTCGTAGGGGAGCATTACCAGCCGTGCTGGTCCACCATGGCCATTGATGGCCTGAAAGAATCTCTCGCTTTGCATGGGGAACGTTCCGCTGTTGTTGTCGTCTACCCCGTGGATTAATAGAATTGGGGTTTTTATCTTATGCGCATGCATAAAGGGCGACATGCTGTTGTACACATCGGGAGCCTCCCAGTAGGTGCGCTCCTCCCCTTGGAAACCAAAGGGCGTTAGGGTTCGGTTGTAAGCTCCACTGCGAGCAATGCCTGCGGCAAATAGATCGCTGTGGGCAAGCAGATTGGCGGTCATGAATGCTCCGTACGAGTGCCCACCAATTGCTATTCGCTTTGGATCGGCAACACCATCATTTACCAAGTAATCGATGGCTGCCTTGGCATTCGCAATAAGTTGTTCTACAAAGGTATCGTTAGGAAGGAGCGAATCTTGTCCAACGATGGGCATCCCCACCTGATCGAGAACGGCGTATCCACGGGCAACCCATAGAATTGGCGATAATCGGGAGGGGCGAATGAAACGATACGGCGAGCCTGTAACCTGTGCCGCTAGCTCGGGATCGACATATTCTCGTGGGTAGGCCCACATAAGGACAGGTAACTTCTTTGAACCCTTTTTGTACCCAGCAGGAAGATATAGGGTGGCCGACAGGTCAATCCCATCGTCGCGCTTGTAGCGCACCATCTCCTTCTGAACATCCTTAAGCTGTGGGTATGGATGTGGATAGTCTGTAAAAGGCGTAATACGCTTCCTGCGTAAATCTCTGATATAGTAGTTGGGCTGCTCTGTTTCCGATTCGCGTTGGGTTAGGATGTTACGAATGGGATCGTCTAGGAATGCTACAAAGCGCTCGTAGTAAGGCGCCTGGCATTGCCATAGCCTTTTGGTAATAAGCGATTCAATATCTAGCTCATCGAGAAAAGGCATATCACCCTCGGGCGAAGCACCTTGCCCCGACAGGTAAAGCTTGGTCCTATGCTTATCGGTTTTTAGCGTGTGGTATCCGTTGGGGTTAGCCTCGGTAACTAGGCTTCCCGGGTCGCCATAAGCATCTTGATACGATCGATCCCATACCACTCGCTTGGGTTGTCGCTCGTCGGAAGGGTTGAAAAAGCTTACCACCATACGGCGTGTTTCCCACCAACGCTCGTACACAACTGCCAGCTCGTCCCAGCCCCAGGTAATTCCAGCATATCTGAAGTTAAGCGAGAGGAAAGGTGTAGCGTTGGTGTTGAATGGAGCATCGAGCGTGTATAGGAGATCCCGAATCTCTGCAATCCTTTTGGGGTCTCCCTCGTCTTGCGCCTCTACCCAAACTATGGTCGATGGTTTATCGTTGCGCCACTGGTGGCTGCGTGGCCCTTTGCGCACCGCGCTAAATCCTTGGGGAATACTTTCGGTGAGGGGTACTTCAGCAAGTTTCTTAATTAGCTTTCCGTTGATGCCCCAAACCTCTACTAGCTGGGGAAACCGATGGTAAGGCACAATGTATGAAAAGGGGCGGATGATCTGTTGCACTAGAATATACTCCCCATCGGGCGATATGGAGTAACTCCCAATAAGTCCAGGGTTTCCTATGGTTTCGGGGTCTTTACCCTCAGATGCTTTTTTTAGAACGCTGGTGGCGTAGTACTCAAACTTTTGCTCGTCAAGAGGGTTCTGCAAGAGATCCTGATAGGTACGTACGGTTGTTTTTTTGCCCGATGATACTTGCACAGAGGGCCCTTCGGGAAGCGCATCCTCAAAAGTAAGGCCTTCGCGCTCTAGCACTCGCGACGTGTAGATAAAGTGCTGGCTGTTGGGAGCCCACTCAACCGTACCGCGACCAAGCACCTCATGCACATTGCTGGCCCAGCGCTTGGCTACTCCATCGGCCACGTTCGCTACCCAAATCTCAATGTTCTTTGGAAAGTACATGGTGATGGCTAGCTTGTTACCATCGGGCGACCAGCTAAAGCCTTTGATGTTGCCATTGCTTGGTAGCCCAGTAATGGGGTACTCATCTTTTGCCTCGAACTTACGCAGGGTGAGTTTTTCCCAAAGTTGTGGCTTGCTCGATCCAAAATTTTCGGGGTTTAGCCTTATGCCAGCAAGTCTCAATTCGGGTTGGGCCATCTCGGCAATGTCGGGCATTCCCTGTGGGTAGGCAAATAACACGTGCGAGCGTGTTGGGTTCAGGTAGAGCAAGGGCGTGGAGGGTGCGTCAATTAGCTCAAGCAGTTCCTTCGCAGGTTCCATGTAGCGGGTTGGCGCCTGCGCATTGCCTACTAACGTAAAGGCAATAAGCATTAGCGTAATTGGGATTGTGGTAATTTTTTTCATTGTGTAGAGTTTATGGGTTTAAATATTCTGAAGTTCTATGTTGTGGCCGTTTGAACTGTTTTGACCAAAATAACCATTTTTGGTTTAAGGAATTTTACAACCCCCCAAAAAACAACTATTTTTGGCATTCGGTAAGCTAGAATAAAAAATCAATAAAGGTGATGGAGAAGTATAAGGCTATAATTGAGCGCGCTTGGGAGACTCGTCAGAATGGTTTCTCAGCAGAAACCCTAGAGGCTATTGAGCATATAATTCAAAAATTAGACAAGGGAACTATTAGAGTAGCCGAACCAAAGGGCAATGGTTGGGTGGTGAACGAGTGGGTGAAAAAGGCGGTAATTATGTACTTTCCTACTCGCCAGATGGAGACCATTGAGGTGGGGCCGTTCGAGTTTCACGATAAAATAGCCCTAAAGAAAAATTATGCCGAGCTAGGGGTGCGCGTGGTGCCTCATGCTATTGCTCGCTACGGATCGTTTGTGGCCAAGGGGGTTATCATGATGCCATCGTACGTAAATATCGGTGCTTTTGTTGATGAGGGCACTATGGTCGATACGTGGGCCACCGTGGGTTCGTGTGCTCAGATTGGGAAGCATGTGCACCTCTCGGGCGGAGTGGGCATTGGTGGCGTGCTTGAGCCAGTGCAGGCAGCCCCAGTGATTATTGAGGATGGCTGTTTTGTCGGTTCGCGCTGCATAATTGTTGAGGGCGTAAGGGTTGGTAAGGAGGCTGTGCTGGGCGCCAATGTGGTAATAACCAAATCGACTAAAATAATTGACGTTACCGGTGGTGAGCCCGTAGAATTTAAGGGAGAGATTCCTCCCCGCTCGGTTGTTATACCAGGGTCGTATACCAAAAAGTTTCCTGCAGGGGAGTATCAGGTTCCGTGCGCCATGATTATTGGTCAGCGCAAGGCCTCGACCGATCTTAAAACCTCCCTTAACGATGCGCTAAGGGAGCATAGTGTTGCGGTTTAGACTTTTATTTTATAACTTTGAAGCTTTTGCTTGGGTTAGGATGTTGACTTTTGTTTGCTGGCACAAGTGATAATGGTTTATTTGTAGGTTATAGGCTTTAATTTTTTTGGCATTCGTTAGTGTATTATGGGTAAGCTTTGGTTTAGGCAGCTTGATATTGGGGTTTTTGCTTTCCTTTTTACTCACCTTGCATTGAATAGTGCGTATGCTCACCAAGGCAATGATTTGTCAATCGATGTGGTAAATCAATCGTTTTTGCAGGCTGCATACTATCGGGGAGCAGTGTATCCGCATCATGAATACATCCAGTTTCATACAAGTGGATTTGTTAATGGGCTCGACCTGCGAGTGGGCAAAAATTTGCCTAAGATTCGTCCGTTAAACCCACCCATACTAGGCATGGGGATGTATGCCTCTGGCCTTGGAAATAGCCAGGTGTATGGTAATTTGTATAGCGGCTTTGCGTACTTTACATCGCAGTATGTAACAAGAGAAAAATTCTTGCTAGGTACAACAATCACCAGTGGGCTAGGGTATATCACCAGGCCATACCATAGAATTGAGAACCCAATGAATCAGGCCAATGGTTCGCACTGGAATGCATTTATTCAGCTATCGCTCGAGATGCAATTCAAAGTAGCTAGCAACCTATATCTGGTGGCTAGCCCAATTTTCTCCCACGCATCCAACGGGAAGGTGAAACTGCCCAACGCGGGAATAAATTTATTTTCCGTAAGGCTAGGGGCTAACTATTTGCTTGAGCAATCGCCCAGTACAATTACTCAGGTTGACGATTTAACTGTTTCGCCCAATAGGCAAAGAATTACTTTACTGTTTAATGGTAGCTTTTTTGAGGAAAATAAACCTAAACCCATCCCTAGCTATGCTCTGGGTTTTGCTGCTTATTACTCGTACTATCTTCACAGTATGGCTAGAGTAGGGGCTGGGGTGGATGTGTTTTTTATCCCCATTGATTATTCGAAGTATCCAGAAAACAAAGCGGTAGATGATTACTCTCCGTTTTCGGGAGGTATTCATCTGGGCTACGAGTTTGTTTGGGACAAACTTTCGTTTGTAATTCAGCCAGGTGTAAGGGTGTTAAACTCAAACCCCAACCAGTCGAAACTTTTTTCAAGGGTAGGCATTAGGCGTAGGTTTGCCAATAAGCTTTTTGTTAATTGCAGCCTAAAATCGAGTAAGCTGGCTGCCGAGTATATTGAGTGGGGAGTAGGTTACGATATTAATCTGTAGATAATGCGTATGTATCGCAAATTATCAGCCATAGCAATTTTTTTATGTGTGCTTTCGCTTTGCGGATGTGAAGATATGATATTGGATAGATATGGCGATATTGAAACGGTTGAGGAGCCGCTGCCTGTCATCACCAAGCTTGAAGCGCTCAACGGATTCAACATCTACCTAAAACCCGATACTCTTTATAAAATTATTGTTGAAGCCCCAAGAGCAAAGTTGGGTAATATTGTTTTTGAAGTGAACGACAGTGTGCTCACGCTCGCCGATAGGAACGGTTTTAAGTGGAACCCTGCATATGTAATTCCTAGCGTTACCCTTTGTTTTCCATTGCTCGAGAATATTTCAATTGCTGCACCAGCCAACATCAAGAGCATTGGTACTATTCAGCAGGAGTCGTTGTACATAGAAACAGCTAGGCATACAGGACTAGTTGAGCTGGATGTAGATGTGGATCGGCTAAGTATAATCACCGGCAATTCAGTCGACTCTGGGATTTTTATTGTGTCGGGAAGAGCAGCCAAAGCAAGCTTTTGGATGCGCAATTCCGCTTCGCTTAACGCCCTTTCGCTCGATGCGGGGTTTGTTAGGATGATAAATAACACCAAGGGCGATAGCTATGTGCAGGTGAACCAAATCTTAAGGGTGGTTCTCAACTCATACGGTAACGTATACTACACAGGAAACCCTACCACTATCGATATCCAAGAGCGAAGTTCCACCGGTAATCTATTCCCTCTTTAGCCAAGAGCCACAATTAAGTTGACTCGAAAGGTTTTTCTCTATAACTTGTACTCCTAAAAACAAGTTGATATGCTGAAAATTTTTCACAATCCCCGCTGCAAGCATAGCCGTGCAGGGCTAGAGTATCTGAAGTCGAAATCCGATGACTTTACTGTTCGCGAGTACCTCAAGGAGAACATTACAACCGAGGAGATTAAGGAGATCATGCTGAAATCCAATCTCGATCCAGTCCAGCTGGTTCGTAAGCAAGAGGTCTATTTCAAAAAGTTTCTCAAGGGCAAAAGTTTTACAAACGACGAGTGGATAAAAATCATACAAGAGAATCCAAAGCTACTCCAGCGACCCCTTGTGGTTGGTAAGCTAAAGGCTGTAATAGCAAATCCCCCTGAGGAGATTGATAAGCTTGTGGGATAATAGTGCTACCAGCTACCTCAGTACCTTGTGTTCAAATTCTAAAACCTAAATTACCTAATGCTATGGCAACTCCACAATTTAAGTATTTTGATCCTTATCCGCTTGGCGAGGATAGTTCCAATTACTACTTGCTAACTAAGGATTTTGTTTCAACCTCAAATTTCGAGGGGCATGAAATTCTAAAGATTAAACCCGAGGGGCTAACCCTTTTAGCCCAAACGGCGCTTCGCGATGTGTCGTTTATGCTTCGTACTGAGCATTTGCAGCAGCTGGGCGAGGTGCTAAACGACCCAGATGCCAGCGATAACGATAAGTACGTGGCGCTTACCTTACTTCAGAATGCCGAGGTGTCTGTTAAGGGTTTGCTCCCCTACTGTCAGGATACTGGTACTGCTGTGGTTTTTGCCCGCAAGGGGCAAAGCGTTTGGACTGGTGCCAACGATGCTGAGGCGTTGTCGTTGGGGGTATACAAAACCTACACCGAGGAGAACCTGCGTTACTCGCAAATCGTTCCGCTCGACATGTATACCGAAAAGAACTCTGGCACTAACCTGCCTGCCCAAATCGACATATCGGCAACCTGCACCGATGATTACAGGTTTATTTTTATAGCCAAAGGTGGTGGCTCTGCCAATAAAACCATGCTGTTTCAGGAAACCAAGGCTTTGCTTAACCCCGAAAAGTTAGAGCAGTTTTTAATTGACAAGATGCGCTCGCTGGGTACAGCTGCATGCCCACCCTACCACATTGCATTTGTAATTGGCGGCACATCTGCCGAGGTCTGCCTCAAGTACGTGAAGTTGGCATCGGCCAAGTATATGGATAACCTGCCTACCGAAGGGAATGAGGGTGGTCAAGCATTTCGCGATGTAGCCCTGGAAAGGAGGATCTTAGATGCTGCATATAAATTGGGTATCGGGGCTCAGTTTGGGGGTAAATATTTTGCCCTCGATCTCAGGATTATTCGTCTGCCTCGCCACGGCGCTTCATGCCCTGTGGGTATGGGGGTATCCTGCGCAGCCGATAGAAACATAAAAGCAAAAATAAACAAGGAGGGTATTTGGATTGAGAAGCTCGACGGTAACCCCGGGCGCTTTATCCCCGATGAGTATCGTAAGCAGAATGTGGATGGTGTACCAATTGACCTGAACCAGCCTATGAAACAGATTTTGGCTCTGCTATCAAAGCATAAGGTGGGCACAAGACTTTCGCTTAGCGGTACCATAATAGTAGGGCGCGATATTGCACATGCCAAACTTAAGGAACGCCTCGAGAAAGGCGAAGGACTTCCCCAGTATATTAAGGATCATCCAATTTACTATGCGGGCCCAGCCAAAACACCAGCGGGAATGGCCTCGGGTTCGTTTGGGCCAACCACCGCTGGGCGAATGGATTCGTATGTCGATCTGTTCCAAAGCCACGGTGGTAGCATGGTGATGATTGCCAAAGGCAATAGAAGCAGGGCAGTAACCGATGCGTGTAAAAAGTATGGCGGGTTCTATTTGGGTAGCATTGGTGGGCCAGCAGCAATTCTGGCTCAGGAGAATATTAAAAAGGTTGAACTTATTGAGTATCCCGAGCTGGGGATGGAGGCTGTATACCGCATCGAGGTTGAGAATTTCCCGGCCTTTATCCTTGTTGACGACAAGGGAAACGACTTTTATGCGATGATGTAACCAATTAATAGATAGATTAGAAGAAAATTGAAGACGGAAACGAAGAGTGTCCTACCTTCCGTCTTCAGACAACCATTTTAGCTTAGATAGATAAAATAATAGAAACCTATGCAGCAAATAAATTTTCAACTCGTCATTGGGGTGTTTAATCAAATATTGAAAAAGATTATGAAAAATGTAATTCAACACCTAGGTGTAACAATTGCGATGAGCGTTATAATTATTGCCTCATCATGCACCGTGTCGGTAAGCGGCGAAACCGTTAAGGAGGATAGAGCATTGGCTAACTTCTCTTCCATTCAGCTGGCCATCCCGGCCGATTTGTACCTATCGCAGGGCGATAGCTATAGCTTTACCATCGAGGGTGACAAAGATTTTTTGAGCCAAGTTATCACCGAGGTAAGAGGTAACTCCCTTGTGATTAAAACCGAGGGTTGGGTAAACTTTGGATGGAGAAACCTGAAGGTAAAGGTTTTTGTAACTATGCCTCAGGTTAATGGGCTTACGGTTTCTGGCTCTGGCGATATTCGGGCTCAAACCCCAATCGCCACGGACAACCTAAGCGTACGTGTTTCGGGAAGCGGCGATGTGAACATATCCAACCTAACGGTTCGTGATTTGGATATTGCCGTCTCTGGTTCGGGCGACGTGAAGCTGTCGGGCAAAGGGAGTGCTGGCGATGCCAGCGTTAAGGTTTCCGGTTCGGGCGACGTTGCTCTTCACGGATTAGAGTTCGATAATGCCAAGGTTAGTATCTCTGGTTCCGGTGATGCTTACCTAGTCGTTACTCAGAGCCTTGAGGCTCGTGTTGTTGGGAGCGGCGATATTGTATACTCCGGAAACCCACTGGTCGATGGCAAGGTATCGGGTTCGGGTAGGATTAGAAACAAATAGCTTCCAATTTTGTTACTAAATGTAGAAGGGAGAAAGCGTTACGGTTTCTCCCTTTACGTTTCGAATCGTTTTAGTAACAAAATCACTTGAGGTATGTATAGGATTGAAAGAGATATTATGGGTGAGGTGAACGTGCCATCCGATAAGCTTTGGGGAGCGCAAACCCAGCGATCGCTTCAGAATTTTAGGATAGGCAGTGAACGAATGCCCGAAGAGGTAATTCAAGCCTTTGCCATTGTTAAAAAGGCGGCGGCAATAGCTAACCATAAGCTTGGGGTTTTACCACAAAACAAAAAGGATTTGATTGTAGCGGTTGCCGATGAGATTATTGACGGAATGCATACCGATCAGTTTCCGCTGGTGGTTTGGCAAACGGGTTCGGGCACACAAACCAACATGAATCTGAACGAGGTTATTGCCAATAGGGCGCACCTGCTAAGCGGTGGTTCGCTCCTCGATGCAAAGAAAATCCTTCATCCCAACGATGATGTGAACCTCTCGCAGAGTAGCAACGATACATTTCCAACGGCTATGCACATTGCTGCATACACAACCCTGGCAGAACATACTTTGCCTGCGTTACGCGCTTTGCACAAGCTGCTCGTTGCAAAAAGCAAAGAGTTTGCTCAAGTAGTAAAGATTGGTCGCACCCACTGGATGGATGCTACACCGCTAACCCTTGGGCAGGAGTTCTCGGGTTATGCATCGCAGGTTGAGCATGGTATAAAGGCTTTAGAGAATACGCTGCCCCATATGCTCGAGTTGGCCTTAGGAGGGACCGCTGTGGGTACAGGGATAAATGCTCCCAAGGGTTTCTCCGAACTGGTGGCCCAAATCATAGCAGATATAACTGGATGTCCCTTTGTGTCGGCAAGCAACAAGTTTGAAGCATTGGCTGCACACGATGCCTTTGTCGAAACCCACGGGGCGCTCAAACAAATAGCCGTAAGCCTTATGAAGATTGCCAACGATATTCGTGTGATGGCCTCGGGCCCACGAAGTGGAATTGGTGAGCTAATCCTGCCGGCCAACGAGCCCGGTTCGTCCATAATGCCCGGCAAGGTTAACCCAACACAGGTTGAGGCGCTCACCATGGTATGCGCTCAGGTAATTGGTAACGATATGGCCATTGCCGTTGGTGGGATGAATGGCCATTTTGAGCTCAACGTGTTTAAACCGCTAATCATTCAAAACTTTTTGCAGTCGGCTAAGCTGCTGGCACACGCAGTGCAGAGTTTTAATACCAATGCGCTTCAGGAGCTAAAGCCCAACTTGCAGAATATCGATCGTAACCTAGCCAACTCCCTAATGCTAATCACGGCGCTAAATCCGCATATAGGCTACGACAAATCGGCTGAGATAGCCAAGTTGGCTTATGAGCAGAACTTATCGCTCAAGGAGGCCGCAATGCAGCTGGGGTATGTATCCGAAGAACAGTTTGATAGATGGGTTGATCCTAGGGGAATGGTAGGGGAGTAAAAGAATGATGAATATTGAACATTAAACACCGATTTTCAAAGTT
The DNA here is from genome assembly GCA_034006965.1 of Tenuifilaceae bacterium. Classification (GTDB taxonomy): domain Bacteria; phylum Bacteroidota; class Bacteroidia; order Bacteroidales; family Tenuifilaceae; genus Perlabentimonas. Next base: position 702 of record JAVERU010000033.1, on the reverse strand, counting down.
ATAATCCCAACGGTTGGGGGTTGGTAAAGAGCAGGATGTACAAACGACACAATGTAAAAACCTTATGATTTACGAAAAAGCAAAACGTATCTTTGTTTGATGAATACCTGTGTTTTATTTTCCCTTGGTTGGTGTTGTTAGATTTATTATCGAAAGTTAATTAGAATGTTTCTCCTAATTCTCTAAACATTTCCATTGATCTTATGTAACGAATATTTAGAGCGTTACAGGGTTCTGGAATTTTAATTTTACTCTTCATTTCAGGTCTACTCACTTCTTGGGTGACAATTGTCCTTGTGGTTATGTCACCCAAAGCATAAGCAATAATAAAGGCATCTGCTTCGTCAGCATCTAAGAATTCATTTATAGCATTCTGTGAATAATGAGAACTTCTTGAAAAAGCCCAAAGCGTAACTTGCCTGTATTCATTAATAACTTCTCTAGTGTCTTTGAAAAAATTGACAGGTAAATTATTTGTACACCAATATTCTAATTCATCATTTTTATCGTAAATCGGCTAAAGTAAAATTTAAGGTGCTGGAATTATTATCCTATAATAATAATCTATAATTTGACAGTAAATATTACAAAACAGTTTATGGATCAAGAAGCATTGTTCAAGCAAATGGCCATGATATTAGTTCCAGCAATTTATCTGGAAGATTTTGAAGTGACGAGCATCAAAGACGCACCAGAAGAATG
>JAVERU010000032.1:0-26399 GCA_034006965.1 Tenuifilaceae bacterium | reverse complement strand
TGGTTACTTTGCCCTCAACAGGAATGCTTTCCGCCATAACTAATACCTTGCTTTTCTTTTGGCTTCCGCGACCTCGCTTTAATGGTTTGCTTTTTTCTTCCTCGGGAATTTCTGTTGAAAAGAAGCCCTCGTCAAGCTCAATTACATTCTTGAGAGTATACTCTGCATCCCGCTTACCCATGGCCAAGCGCAACTTATGAAGCATTGCCCAGATGGGGTTGTAGGTTGAGTGACCTAATTGCCTTTGTAATTCGCAAGCAGAAAATGATTTCTTGGTTGAAGTTAACAGGTGAATGGCTATAAACCAATACCTGAAAGGGAGTTGGCTACCATGCATCACTGTATTACTCCGTAAACTTTGACGATACTTGCAGCGCTTACACTCATAATTCTCCTTATCTGATTTCCAGTAGTGCTCTTTGCTTCCACACCTAGGGCAAACCACTCCTATCTTTTCTCTATACTCTTTCCACTTGACTTTACAACTATCCTCGTCAGGAAATTGGGTTGAAAAATTTAAAAGATTCATACAGGTTGGGTTTCAATGATATGCAGCAAAGATAGTGTTTTTAGGTGAAATATTGAGTATCCATTATACATAATTATGCATAGAATCGAGAAGGTTAAAGAGTTACTTCTCTACGATGAGCTTAACCTAACTGAAATTTCGTACAGGCTGCAGTATAGTAGCGTAGCACACCTCTCCAATCAGTTCAAAAAGGTTACAGGTCTATCCCCCACTTTCTATAAGCAGCTTAAGCAAAAGCGAGAAAGCAACCTGGAGAACCTGTGATTTCTGTAACTCTTTCTCAAAGTTCTGTAATGCTTTCCTCCCAATTTGCACTCACCTTTGCATTGCCAATAGCGGCATAGAACACAATCTCAATAAAAATGAAAAAAATTGGAATCGTCATCCTGGGAATTGGCTTGCTAATAACCATTGTCACTAGCGTAAGCTTTGTTACAAGAGAGAAAGTGGTTGATGTAGGTGATATTAATATTAGTAGGAATAAGAATCACTCGTTAGCATGGTCTCCAATCGTAGGAATTGTAGCTATGGCTGTTGGTGGGGGATTATTGCTAATTGGGCTCATCAAAAAGTAGCTGCACCAAATTATTACCTGTTGGGGAAAATAGGGATGCAAAAAGCAACTAGCCAGAAACTATAAAACAAGTGGTTCTACTACCAATTTCGTGGAAACTATGTAAATTATAGCAAGCTTAAATCATTGGTTTGGGTTTGAAGACAGAAGACAGAATTAACATGCTTCAACCTTCCAACTTCGGTCTTCGGACTTCGGTCTTCGGTCTTCGGACTTCCAACCCTAAAATCATTCCACTAAAGTTGCAGTAGTACCAAACATGTAACAAAATAAAAGAGAGCTGAACTAAATGAATGCAAAAGCATTACTATCCCTATTACTATTCCACTTAGTATTCCTCTCCAGCTTTGCATTCTCCCAAAACCAAGGCGTTGAATCGGACGAAAGCATAGAGGCACAATATCAAAAGGGAAACACTATCTCAATGTTTAATATGTTTCGCGAGCAAAGCTACATCATTCTCGGAAGCGGCCTTGGAAACCTAAACCCACTAGTTTTTGAAGGCGACATTATACCCTACTTCATGATAAGCCTGAGCCAAAACGCAAGGTGGGGTATGGAAATCTCGCCCAGAATAATTATTCGGATGTTCAACAAGCATTCGTATCCAGTGCAAACCCCTTCGTATATGCCTAAGGCAACCATATTCTATCAGTTTCCCGACATCAGCCATAGATAAAGAGATTTCTTCACATTCTTATCGTGGATGCACTACTCAAACGGTCAGGATGGAAATTTTTACAATGCCGATAGCACAACCATAAACACAGCTACAGGCAGTTTCTCAACTAACTGGGTACATGGCGGAGTATTCCTATCGCGCCCAAGCGATGTTTTAAAATTTAACACCAACTACATTAAGCTTTACGCTGAATATAACTACATGCAGCAAAGTGAACTTGATGGGATCTACGGACATCTGCGATTCTTCGTAAACATAAAGAACACGGTTAAGCTATCAGATGCATTTAGAACCATTGTGGCAGCCGAGAAGAGTGATAAGAAGTATGTTTTCGAGCAATCCATTAAAATTGGCTGGATAGCCGATGAAATGACCAATGCCAAGATTATTGATGAAAAAAGATTAATACTAAACTACACCCTTTCGTTCAAGCCCGTATTTCTTAAAGATGTGAATTTTTTTATTCACTTCTACTTCGGACAAGATTACTACAACATCCATTTTGAGCGACATCTTAGTGTAGTTCGATTTGGCATTGCATCAAAATCAAGTATACTCTTCTAAATACTCAACGGTATGAACCTCATGAGGGGCAAAGGGATATGCAAAGTTCTATTGTGGTTTGCAAATTTTTGTATCTGAGCTCTTTGCTTGATCGTAGCAGCGTTCAATTTCAAAATAATGTGTGAAAGATGTAAGATTTAAAAGAATTTATATAACGCATTCGGCTATCTATCGAGCACCTTTGTACTTCATACCAAAATCTTAAAATTATGGGAAATATACTTTACGTTGTTGCAGTAATACTAATAATCCTTTGGGCAATTGGATTTTTAGGATATCATGCAGGTGGTATAATTCATATCCTGCTGGTAATTGCACTAATTGCTGTACTGCTCCGAATCATTCAAGGGAAAAGGCTCCTATAGATATAAATAAGCTTAGGAGTATCTCAAACTTTTAAACCACACTACCATGTCACACGAAAAAGAACAGAAAGAGAAATCGGGTAAAAAAGTTGCGGCCAAAAATCTGAAAGAAAAACGTGCCGATAAAGCCTCAAAACGCAACGACAAAAACTCTGAGGGCAGCATAACAATTAACCCTTTTGCTAAACCCAAAAAATAATAATGAGAAGGGAAATAAAGAACGATCAGTGGAGTGAATACAAAGAAAAACTAATTCGGATGTATCCTATGCTAACAAAATCCGACCTAATTAAAAGGGATGGAACAGTGACCGATATGCTAGAAATAATTTCGAGCAGGTTAGGAATATCAGCAAAAGAACTCCAGGACAATATTGACAAACTATAGCTAAAATGAGAATCTATGAGCATTAACAGAATCAAAGCATCAAGAACTACCCTGGTCTACGTAATTATTGCATTGATGATTATCGTTTTAATTCTTATTCTTGGTGGTTCCGATTGGCTAAGGAGTTCACAGCTAAACCAATCATTTGGTGTCTCTAATTGGAACTGGACGCAAATAATAGTGAGCATCGGGGTAGGCTTTGGCCTAGGATGGTTGGTGTTTAGGAAACGATAATGATGTTCAAACCTACCCCTATGGTTTCAACCAAAACCACATTATAAAAAACCATTTTCATTACCACTAGGCGGTGCAAAGTAGCATCGCCATTTTTTTACTCACCATTAAGCACCAATCTTCCCTTTCAGATAAATATGTTATGCGGCAAGCAATACTAAGTACACAAATCAGTGATATATACAACTATTATAAATAATTGTGTAACAATAACATAGTATTTGGTAGGTATCTTTACTAAACCAAAATATCCAACAACAAAACATATCATAATGGAAAACCAATTGGTGGGCTTCTGGAACGAAAGGAAGGGAAAACTGAAAATGAAGTATCCCATTATCACTGATGAAGATTTAAACTTCTACAGGAATAAGGAGAAAGAGATGATTGAACGGCTAAGTTACAAGTTGGGGAAAACCCAAGATGAGCTTCGTACCATCATCAACACCATAAAGTAACCTGCCCAGCACAGGGTAAAAGTTGGGTCCGTTCCGTTCGGACTATTTCAGCGGAGGCGAAACCGAAAAGCCATATGAGTAGGAAATTACAAAACCCAATACGATGAAAAAACTAGCATTTACTTTTCTGCTGACATTAGGCTGTTTCCTCTTTAGCAATGCGCAGGATTACAACACAGGGATTGGCCTACGAGGAGGCTTTGCAAATGGTGTTACCATTAAGCATTTTGTTACATCAAAAGCTGCCTTTGAGGGCATAATTGCAAGCCGATGGAAAGGGCTTGAGCTAACCCTTCTTTACGAAGTTCATGGCCGTGCGTTTAACACCGAAAGGATGAAATGGTATTTCGGCTTCGGCGGACACGTAGGCTTTTGGGATGGCGACAATACCAATAAGGACTGGGGTACTGCAGGCGAGAACTATACCGTTGTTGGTGTAGATGGAATTTTAGGGCTCGAGTACAATTTTGCTCAAATACCTTTCAATGTAAGTATCGATTGGAAACCAGCCTTCAACTTTGTAGGATACTCAGGTTTCTGGGCCGATGGTGGCGCTTTATCGGTACGTTACATATTTTAATCACAACAACTAAAGTAACAATAAGATGAAAAAGACATTATTAGTAATCATTGTTTCTACATTGCTATTTGTAAGTGCTGGCATAGCTCAGGATAAGGGTAGCTCATTACATTTTGGGCCAAAGGTTGGCCTTAACCTATCAAATGTTTACGACTCGGAGGGAGAGAACTTTGATGCCGATGCAAAAGTAGGATTCGCTGCGGGTGTATTTGTTGCCATCCCTCTAGGGCGGCTCCTTGGCATTCAACCCGAATTACTTTACTCGCAAAAGGGTTTCAAAGCATCGGGCAGCATCCTTGGCAACGATTACACCTTTACTCGAACCTTAAACTACCTTGATATTCCTTTACTAGTAGTAGTTAAGCCTAGTGAAATGTTCTCGATTGTTGCTGGTCCTCAGTACTCATACCTTATGAGCACTAAGGATGTTTTTGAAAATTCGTTTCTAAATACTGAGCAGGAAGAGGAGTTTGACAATGACAACCTGCGCAAGAACACCTTATGCTTTCTGGGCGGATTCGATATTAACCTAAGTAGTATTGTTATTGGTGCTCGGGTTGGTTGGGATCTCTTCCAGAACAACGGCGATGAATCCTCAACAACACCACGCTACAAGAATGTTTGGTATCAGGCCACCGTTGGATTCCGATTCTAGGATTTCCCTGCTATTTATACATGCTTAAAGGATTCCGAATGACCACACATTACAAAGGGGTAAGTTCCGAAAAACCATAGGAGTAGGAAAAAGACAATAGATAAAACACAATGGAAAACATAAGAAACACCACATTATTAGCACTTCTGTTCTTTTTCTCTTCCTGTGCTACTACGGTAAAATTTCCAACCTCAAGCGTTACACCGGCAGCTGATATTTCTGCTAAAAGGAAGGCCGATAAGAATGGGAATTTCAAGGTTACAGTCACTGCTAAAAATATGGCGGCAGCCGATAGGCTAGAACCTCCTCAGAGCGTTTACATTGCTTGGATTGTAACTAACACTGAAGGCACTCGAAGCATTGGGCGGCTAACAAACAAAAACGCAAAAACAGCAACCATTGAAACATTAACCCCCTTTGCATTTACTGAGATATTTATTACCGCCGAGGGCGTAGATGACATCTCGTACCCCTCGGGGGTTGAGATAGCCCGAGCTGTATTTAAGAAATAATTCAATAATGAATTATAACCGATTCGCTTACAAAACTTAAAATGAGACTAAAAACAGTTTTACCAATTGTAGCAATAATGCTTCCGATTGTATTTATGTCAAGTTGTAAAGACGATGATGACAACATCTTACAACCCATTGTAACATCAACATCTCCCTTGGACAATGCCGAAGGGAATGCTCGAAACATCACCATTTCAGCTACTTTTAGCATCGAAATGGATGCATCAACCATTAATACGAATACATTCATACTTAAGCAAGGCACCACAAGCATTCCTGGAACTGTTGAGTATGCTGGAGAAACAGCAACTTTCACCCCGCTGGGAACGCTGGGCGCCCTTACTGATTATACCGTTACAATAACAACATCTGCAAAAAGCACAAACGGTAAAGCACTAGCAAACAACCATATCTGGACTTTTTCAACCGGGGGTAGCAGTGTAGGCATAAGCGCTGTGGCTCTGGGTGCAGCAGGCAACTACGTGATTTTAGCAAAAACTGCGGTTAATAATAATCCAACCTCAGCAATTACCGGTGATGTTGGTCTAAGCCCAGCGGCTACCTCCTACATAGTAGGGTTTACATTAACAGACGCTACTGGCTATGCCACTTCCGATCAGATTACCGGAAAAGTGCATGCTGCCGATATGGCCGATCCTACACCAACAAACCTAACTACTGCCGTTGAAAATATGATAACTGCATACAACGATGCAGCAGGACGTACATTGCCCGATTTTGTTGAGTTAGCTTCGGGTAGCATTGGTGGATTAACCCTAAGCCCAGGCCTATATAAATGGACTAACACGGTTACTATTTCTTCGGATGTAACCATCTCTGGCAATTCAACCGATGTATGGATATTCCAAATTGCCGAGAATATTACCGTTAGCTCAGCTGCAAATTTAATTCTAAGCGGAGGCGCCCAAGCAAAAAACATCTATTGGCAGGTGGCAGGTCAGGCAACCTTTGGAACCACTTCGCATTTCGAGGGGGTAATCTTATCTATGACTGGCATTACTTTTCAAACAGGAGCGTCACTGAATGGTCGTGCGCTGGCACAAACTGCCGTTGTTCTAGATGGCAACGTTGTTACTCAGCCATAGCAAGAGAGTAAAAATTTTTGTTACCACATTGCGAAAGGGGCTGCTTATGGCAGCTCTTTTTTTTCAAGTTAGTGTATGTGAATTATGTAAATATTACTAAGAGATATGTAACATATCCGAGGGTCATATGCGCCAACTTTGCTATGCAACCTAGCAAGCTAAATGCTGCAAACACTTAGTAATCTAAAGAACATCCATCAGTCAACCATAATATTAAACATCATGAGAATACTACTAATCGGACTAATTGTATTTGTTGGCTGGGCCTCAATGTCAACCTACATCTACGTTTGCAAAATCAAGGGGCTATGCTCTGTACAACAAACCACGCAGGTGGTAGAGGCAAATACCGATAGCACAACATCCAGTAAGCCAATAGCAACAGCAAAGGCACTCATCCCAAAGGATTTGGTAATCTACTTTGCCTTTGATCAATCTGACTTTATATCGGGTACCGAGGCTAGCAAATACTTCAACGAATCGAATGCCTACCTGAATAGCAATCAGCAGGTAGTGCTCAGCATCACTGGCCACACCGATGCTATTGGTACAATAGAATATAACCAAGCCCTTGGGCTAAGAAGAGCCCAAACCATGCAAAAGTATTTCGAAAGCATGGGTACGCCAGCCAGCAGAATTAGGATTGAGTCGAAGGGCGAGAAAGAGCCCGCAGCCGACAACAGCACCGACCAAGGCAGAGCGAAGAACCGAAGATCAGTAGTAACCATTAAATAGTAAGAGAATGAATACAATAACAGTATTACAAATGACTGCAAGGACTGAAGCAACCCTTGTTATTATATCGTTATTGCTGGTATCGGCAATAGTTGGGTACGTAACCGCTTGGCTTTACTCACGGTTTATTCACAAAAGGGAAGTTACTGCACTTGAAACAACAATTGAGAAACATGAGGATCAAATCGACAGACTTTTAACCAATAACTCCAGGTTAGAGAATGATTTGGCAGAAAAAACCAAAGTGCTTGAGCAGCAAAAGAATGAGGTGAAAAACCTAAGAGCTTTGAATACCAAAAATCGAAAAGGAGACTGGCAGGATTACCCTTAAAAATGCAAACAATGAGGAAAGAATTAGCGATCAGGAGGAAGCACTACTTCTTATCGCCAAACGTAAGCATTTAATTGATTATAGCAACTTTGGTACAGCCACCCCAGAGCAGAAGGATGACCTACAAATGATCAGCGGCATAGGCCCATTCATTGAGGAAAGGCTACATGCTATCGACATATACACGTTTAAGCAGATTAGCAAATTTACAGCAAAGGATATTGAAAAGATTAATATCGCCATTGAGTACTTTGCAGGTAGAATTGAACGCGATGAGTGGGTGGCACAGGCAAAGGAACTTGTACAGGATGAGATAAAAGAAGCGGCATTGGATCGTATAAGGGAGAGGAATACCAATATCTACTTCGAGCGAATTGGAATAGCCCACAAGCACGAAGCCGATAAGCTTACCCTAATAAATGGTATTGGTGGCTGGATAGAAGAAAAGCTAAATGCTTTAGGAATTTTCACATTTAGACAAATTGCAAACTTCAATAGCGAGGATATAGAAACAGTTACCCAGGCCATTGAGTTCTTCCCGGGTAGAATTGAAAGGGACGAATGGGTATATCAAGCCAAGAGCCTTCTTAAAATTGACGGGGAAAAAACAGAGTTGCTAACAAGTATCAGCGAGAAAAAAAGTACCATTTCATTTACCAATCTTGGTACATCACATAAATATCAAGCGAACAACCTAACCCAAATCAAAGGCATTAGCCTGTGGATTGAAGAGAGGCTCAACCTACTTGACATATTCACGTTTGAGCAGATTAGCAAGTTCACACCAACGGATGTACAAACCATCACAGAGATACTTGATATTTCACCAAGCCGTATACACAAGGACAATTGGATTGGGCAGGCCAAAGAATTACACAAAAGGGTACTACTACAATTTTAGTTGAAAGATTCTAGGGGCGGAAGTCCGAAGATGGAAGGTTGAAGCCTGTTAATTCATTCTTCTGTCTTCTGTCTTCAAACCCAGACCAAAGATTTAAGTTTGCTATAATTTACATAGTTACCATGAAATTGGTAGTAGAACTTTAAAAAGAGATTTACCAAAACCTATAGTTTAAAACACAATGTGATGAATGAGCTGGAGCTAGAGAAAGGGAAAATTCTAATAATTGTTGAGATTATTGAGTACGTTCCAAATTCGGTGGTGATTAAAACTATAATCAAGAAAACAACTGGCAACGTGAGCGCTGTATCATTCGATTCGGGCGAAACCCTAACCGACAGGTTGTCGCCCTTCGATAACTTTATTCAAATAATCGATGGTAGAGCCGAAATCATTATCGACAGCAACTCTAATCAACTCGAAACGGGCCAGTCAATAATTATACCTGCGCACACCACCAACACCATAAAGGCGAACATTCGCTTCAAGATGTTATCAACAATTATTAAGAGTGGATATGATGAAGTGAGCTAGTAATTTTATGGAACCTTACTGGCACAGCAAGGAGAATAGTCAAATAATCAGATATTAAATTTGGGTAGCCACGTATGCATAATTTAAACACTTATGTATGTGTGACCACCGCATGTGATCGCCAGCCTAAAACTCCTCGCCCCCATTCATCTCATCCATTCCATTACCATTGTCGCCATTCTGGCCGCGACGGCGGTCGGGCATAAAGTTGTTTATCCTAAAGGATGCTGTAAGCGTAAAAATTGGTGTGCGAGGGTTCCACTCGGAGTAGGTGTAAAAGCCAATATCCTGTACAGTGCTTTTACGCCCCATGGTACCAAACACATCGCGAACCGAAAACGTAAGCGAAAATGCATTCTTATAAAAATCTTGCTTAAGCGCTAGGTTAGCCATCATGAACGATTCGCGCCTACCCTGTGCCGTCACAGTTGGGCTATTGTATATCCCCATTACCTGTAGGCGGGTAAACTGTGCCAAACGGAACGAATTATTCATCCTAAGATTCCAGTTAAAACTCTCTGCCGTATAGTCTACCCCATTTAGGGTTCCCTCCTGCTTGTAGTCGTAAATATTACCCATCAAGTCGAAATGCCACCAGCGGGTTGGATCGAACCCCACCATTATCTCAGTACCCAGCGAGAAATCTTTACCCACATTGGCAAAGGTGGTCAGGAATATATTGTCGGTATCGTCGTAAATGCTACGGATCTGCTCAATCTTGTTGTGCGAAACGCGGTAGTACAAATCAACGGAAATTACATTCTTCGTAAATCTTTTTTGATAGCTTACCTCGTACGAGTCGATATACTCAGGTAGCAAATCGGGGTTACCAATTCGAATGTTGTAGGCATCGCTCCACGTGTAGAATGGCTCAAGATACCACCCACGCAGCCTTTGCAAACGCCTGGTGTAGCTGGCCATTACCTCCTGCTCGGCGGGTAGGTTATAGGAGAAGTGCACGGTGGGGTAAAAATCGAAGCGATTCAAATCAAATTCGGTCTCCTCGCCCACCAAATCAATTAGCCTATCGGTCTGCTCGGCCCTAACGCCCAGCTGGTATCCAAAATCGTTACGCTGACCGCCCAGCATGGCGTAAAGGGCATGAATATTATTGCGGTATTCCACGTTTTTAGAGTAAAGGTCGTCAACCTCAAACTGACCACTACCCGCATTGTAAAGGCTCATGGTGTTGGCCTCCTCGGAACGTCGGATATTCCCCTGGTAACCCGTCTCAAACCTATTCGATTCGCCAAGGGGTAAGGTGTAGTCCAACTTTAGGGTTACGCTGTTGCTCGGCCCCTCCTCGGTAGATCGTTGCCCATTCGTTAGTAGGTCATTGGCATCAAAGAGCAGATTCTCGGACCACTCCCTAAAATCGTTACTACCGAAAGTTACTTGCGCCAAGATGTTATGATCCTTGCCATCGAACTCCTTGCGGTAATCCATGGTTGCCCTGTGGAAAAAACCGCCCCTACTACTTTCGTCGGTGCTGGAGTATATGGTTCTATTTAAGTCAGTCGATCGCCACTCCTCAAAAAGTTGATCTGAATTAGACCCCCTATCCCTGTCGCCAAATCGATAGCCCACGCTTAGCGTGTTTTTGGGGTTGATATTAAAATCGGCACCAACCCTAAATCCCCACGAGTAACCTCCCTGGTTAAACTCGCCAAAGCGATAAAGGTATGATGTATCGGCCCTATAGGTTTCGTTCAAACTGGTGGACTCTCCAAACGTCCCCCTTCGGCGGTAATCGGCACCAAAAATCAGGTTTACCCGCTCCTTTCGGTAGCTCATCATAAAATCGCCACCGTAACGGTTATGCGTACCCACATTGGCATTCACAACCCCGCTTAGGCCTTGCAGCCTATTCTTTTTCATCACAATATTGATAATACCAGCCACACCATCGGGGTCGAATCGGGCCGAGGGGTTGGTGATGATCTCGATATTCTCTATTTGGCTTGCAGGAATTTGGTTCAGCGCATCGTTGGCATCCATAATGCTGGGTTTGCCATCAATTAGCACGGTGAAGCTACCGCTACCTCTTAGGCTTACATCGCCCTCTATACTAACCGTTACCGATGGAATATTCTCGATCACCTCCACCGCCGATTCCGACGACGAGGTATGGCTCTGGCTCACGTTTATCACCTTCTTGTCAATCTCGTACTGCATGGTGGGGCGCTCGCCCACAACCATCACCTCATCAATGGAGTGATCGGTTGAAGCAAGCAGTATACGCCCCGCATCAACAGTTCGCACTCCTCTCTCCACCACTATTCCGTTGACCCTTTTATTATGATACCCAATAAAAGTTACATCCAGCGCGTAGCTACCCGGCTCAACTCCAGTGATTCGAAAAAAACCAGTTTCGTCGGTAATGGTTCCCGTAACAAGGGTGCCGGTACTGGCGTTAACCACCGAAACGGTAGCATACTCGAGGGGTTGCCTCGATAACGAATCGTAAACAAAACCTTTGATAGCTCCTAGAGCCATCCCCTCGCCAGCATCGCTGGCAAAAAGTGTTGAAAGAGTACTAAGAGATATTAATGCTGTAACTATTAGCCTAAACATATTTGAATATTTACTTGTTAACCAAATTTTGAACTATACTGCCACAAAGCTACATATCGATTCTGTAGAAATCCTGTTGAGATTCTACAGCAATTCTGTGTTCGGTTGTTAAACAGGGAGTTGGGTTAACTGTTTAGCTACTCTGCTGATTTGATGGAAAATGTATGCTGAGCATCGCAAAAGCTATAGGTAATGGTTAGCTGGTTCAAATCGCAAATCCGTTTAACCAGCGCAAGCCCAAGTCCCAGAGCCGATTTTGCCCCATTGCTACCCACGAATCGGTTAAATATTTTGGATGAATCGAAAGGCAATGGGTTTCCGTAATTACTAATTGACAGCGTGTTACCCTTTGTAGTTAGTAGCACTGGCCCCACGCTTAAACCGTAACGAAGGGCATTCTTTAGAAGATTCTTAAGCATAACATCGAAGAGAAGCGGGTCGAGATGTAGCGTATGGTTCGGATCTAGCTCCACCATGAGCTTTAGCCCTTTAAGGTCAAACATCTCCTTAACGGCCTCAACGTGCCGGTTAATGATATGGTAAGTATTTAGCTGCTCTACCTTATCATACTCGCCATTCTCAATTTTGGTGAGCAGGTTTAGGGTATTGCCCAAATTCGAGAGATGTGTTGCCTCATCGTAAATCACCTTAATAGTTTTGGAGTGCTCAACCATCATCTTTTCATCGGCAATAAGGAGTTCGGCTTTGCTACGAATTATGGCTAGCGGGGTCTGCATCTCGTGGGCCATATTCTCGGTGTACTCCTTTAGCTTACGGTAATCCGACTCAATTTGTGTAATCATTTTGCTTACAAGCAGCTGCATCTTTTTAAATTCTGAGGTTGATGTTCGCACATCGGGCAGCTTAAAATCGTTACCAATCTTATACTTCGACATCGAACCTAAAATTCGGTGAAAAGCCCTGAATAGAAACCCCGACAGAAATAAGCTGAATAGCGTAAGTACAAGCACCAGTATTATGAACGTGTTGGTAATGGTGCTCAAAACACCCTGACGGAACTTATCGAAATCGCTAATATTCTTGTACATCTTGTACTCAAAATGCCCCTTGCTGGTGTTCACCAAAATGGTTTTTTCGCGGAGCAGCATGGGGTCATCCATTTGGCTTACCACCATGGTAGTATCACGATACTTTGGATACGTAGAAACAGCTATCGCCGAAAGGTTTTCGATTTTCACTAAATCGTTAATGTCGCTTAAGTCCCTCTCGCCCTCCTCAATCACCCTAATCACCCTACGCTCTCTCCTACTAAAGTAGCTCTCGGTATCCTCATCAATAAAATTATTGGTACGTTGAATGATGAAGACTGCAGTAGAGAAGAACGCTATTAGTATAAATACCAGATATATAAAGGTTGTTTTGGTGAGCAACCGGATGGATTTTGGCCTCATGGTTTAGCTGTTTTGTGAAAATTTATACCCCATTCCGTAAACGGATTGTATTTGCACATCGCCGCCTGCTTGCTGTAGCTTCTTGCGCAGGTTTTTGATATGATTGTAGATAAAGTCGAAGCTATCGGCCTGATCGGCATGGTCGCCCCAGAGGTGCTCCACAATGCTCTCCTTGGTAAGCACACGGTTCTTGTTGTACAGAAAGTAAACCAGCAAGTCGAACTCCTTACGGGTAAGATCTATGGGCATACCCGCAACGGTTACATCGAGCGAAAGCAAGTTAACAGCAATGTTACCTATTTCAATCAAGTTGTTGCCATCGGCATTCTTACGCCTGATGATAGAGCGCACACGGGCATTTAGCTCGGCCTTGTGGAACGGCTTGGTGATGTAATCGTCGGCCCCCAGCTCCAAACCAGCAACCTTATCCTCTATGGCATTACGGGCGGTAACTATTAGAAAACCCATCTCCAAACGGCTGGCCTTGGCCTTGCGCAGTAGATCAAGGCCGCTACCGTCGGGCAATCCCAAATCGAGAATTACGAGGTCGTAGCTGTAGTCAAAAATCTTCTGTTCCGCCTCATTTAGATTGTAAGCCACCTCAACCACAAAACCATTCTCGGTCAAAAAAATAGCTAGGTCGTCGGATAGCTCAGCATTATCTTCTACAATTAACAACTTCATGGTTAATCTATTTATGTACAAATATATTGGCAAATTTTGTAGAAAATCTATTCTCTGCGGTTTTTACACAATACAAGCCCACCTAGTTGCTGATGGATAGACATTTGTTGCTATCTTTGAAAAACAATAGACATAAGCAATACTATGAATTCATTTGGACGAATATTCCGCATTTCCATTTTTGGCGAATCGCATGGCCAAGCCATAGGCGTTACCATCGATGGTGTGCCACCGGGCATCAATCTTTCTGTTGATGATTTTATGACCGACCTCAATCGCCGCAAGGCGGGTGCAAAGGGCACAACGCCTCGCAAAGAGGATGATACCCCCGAAATTGTGTCGGGATGGGTAAATGGACACACCACCGGTGCGCCTTTAACCATTCTGTTTCGGAATAACAACACCCAATCGGGCGACTATGGCAATATAGCCAAAACCCCTAGGCCAGGCCACGCCGATTTTGTGGCCTACAAAAAATTTGGCGGTTACAACGATGTGCGCGGCGGAGGTCACTTCTCGGGAAGGCTTACGCTCACACTTGTATCGGCTGGTGTGGTGGCAAAAAAGATACTTGGCAATATTGATATAAATGCGAAGCTAATCTCTGCCGGAGGCGATGCTAACATTGAAAAAGCCATTGAGGAAGCAATGGCTAAGGGCGATTCGGTTGGTGGGTTGGTTGAGTGCAAAGCAAGCGGAATTCCACTTGGAGTTGGTGAACCATTTTTCGATTCAGTTGAGTCCGTTATTAGCCATTTAGCCTTTGCCGTACCGGCAATTAAGGGCATTGAATTTGGCTCAGGATTCAAGGCAGCAACCATGGCTGGCAGCCAGCACAACGACCCAATACTCGATGAAACGGGCCGTACTGCAACCAATAATGCAGGAGGCATTACAGGAGGCATTTCCAATGGCAATGAGCTGGTATTTAGGGTTGCCGTAAAACCCACCTCAAGCATAGGCATAAAGCAGCAGACCTATAGCATTGAAAGCGGCAAGGTTGAGGAGCTAGAGGTAAAAGGTCGGCATGATGCGTGTATAGCCCTACGAGTGCCTGTAGTTATTGAGGCCATTACGGCCATAGCACTAGCCGACCTGTTGATGCTGGCAAATGGCCTTAAAGCATCAAATTTCTAAATTAGTAAAACATCGAATATGCAAATTGTAACAACCCCAAATATGCCCAAAAGCAATGGGCACTACTCCCAGTGCGTTGAGCATAATGGAATGCTATACCTATCGGGTCAACTACCTCTCGATCCCGAAACGCGCCAAATGCCCGTGGGTATTGTAAAACAAACCGAACAGGTTCTAAAAAATGTAGAACGTATTCTACACGAAGCGGGGAGTAGTAAGGAGAAGGTATTGCAGGTTAGGGTTTATATCCCACACATCGATGACTGGAGCACTGTAAATGGAGTGTATGCCGAGTTCTTTGGAAATCACAAACCGGCTCGGTGCCTAATTCCAACCCGCAATTTACACTTTGATGCGCTGATTGAGGTTGAAGCAACTGCTTACATTTAACCTGCTTTTAGGCGATGGTATTCAAAAAAAAATCTTCAGCTTATCTTGGTGATTGCCCATGGGTATAATTATAGCTATTTAAAAACCATCCAACCCCGCATTTTCTTAGGTTTTGGCTTTCGTCCGTATAACCAATCATCGGCAATGTATGCAAACCGTGCCACAATTCTTGATCGCCTGATTATATGCCTTATGGTATTATGCAAAATATTATCGGGATGGCTAAAAGGGCAAACCGAAATGCATCGGCCACAATCGGTGCCCGATATGCACCAGTACTGGTAGCACGACTCGGGATTAATTTGCCAACGCTTTACCCCTTTTATCTCCCTCATATCATCTGTAGGTATTGCTTTACCCGGGCAACACTCGGCGCATTTTTTGCAGAATCGGCAAAACTCAATCATAGTAGAATCATTGCTTGGAGTATCTGCTAAAAGCGGTGCGCTGGTGGTTACAACCGCTACCCTAACCCTTGGGCCTAGCTTTGGGGTCATCAGTAATCCCATTCGACCTATTTCACCTAGCCCAGCATCGCAGGCAACTAGCGGGCATATTAACTCGTAATCGCCATCTATATGGGCTCTTGAGTCGTAACCCAAATTCTTTAAAAACAACGAGAGTTGCAACGCAATGTTAGCCGACCGAAGGTATTGTTGTGATGACTCGACTACCACGGACGATGATGGTGCCGATTGGATATTATGCGAATCCATCTCAACAGTAAGAGCAATAGCAAACTTATGAGTTGTATTAACTGGTTTTCCAATATGCTCGCCCCTGCCCCGCTTGGTGTACCAATGGTAGTCCTTTAGCTCAGCAACACCAACGCTATGAACGCCAAGGTGTAGTGCCCAATTTTTTAAGTACTGGGTTAGCCTATCGGCGTTTACCTCCTTTTTATCGATACTAACAGGATGTTTAATTGCTCCATGCAAATACTCAATTATTTGAAAATTGGCGTTGGCCGATGAAAATGTTAGCGGATTGTAGTAAAGGCTTTTCTCTGATAGAAGTCCCGGTAGCTGGCGTGCTTTGGAATCCTGCTCTGCTTCGTAAGGATGGTTTTGGTAGTAATTGCACCATGCAGGCGAGTTTGGGGTTAGCCTCATACGGGCAAAGATGGTGTCAGCCTCATCAACGTCTCTTTGTGGAGAAGATACAGCTGCTGCTCGATTAATGGGCCTTTTAAGGAATAGATATAGGATAATTCCTGCTATTGCAACAAGGATTATTGCAATTGCTGGTTTTGCCTGATAGTTAAAATAGCCTAAAGCAAAGGCTAGTATCGCAGAAATAAGGGACGCCAAAACCAACCTTTTCCCTGCCATAGTCTCACGCTCCCCAAAGGATATAGCTGCGGAAACAACTAAGGTGAAAGAGATTAATGCGAAGAAAGCTATTATTACTATGCTGCTGAAATCCAGAATGTTTTCCATATCTATACCATACATTAAAAATAATTTAGCTTCACAAAGGTATTAGTTTCATTTGTAACTATACGAAAAAGTCTTATATTTGGGTATAAAACAAAATGCCCTTGAGAAAAGCAGAAGAACAATTTAATCAGCTAATTGAGGATTACACCAGCCCACTTCTGACTTGGGCTAAGTACAAAGTCTCCGATGATGAGCTAGCCCGCGATATGGTTCAAGAGACCTTTCTGGCTGCATATCAATCGTTCGAAAAGTTCAAGGGCGAGAGCACCCCTAGAACCTGGCTCTTTTCCATCCTAAACAGAAAGATTATCGACCACTACCGAACCCGAGTTAAGCAGCATAGCAGCTATGGACTAGAGCCACATGCAACCAGTCGGTTTTTCGATGAAGAGGGAGGTTGGCTACCTGAGTCAACACCTACGCACTGGGATTATGACGAAGAACATCTGCTGGATAATAATGACTTTAACCTGGTATTAAAACTTTGCATTGACTTACTACCCGATGTGTGGAAATCGTGCGTACAGCTGAAGTATATCGACGATAGAAAAAGTGATGAAATTTGTCAGGAATTGGGAATTTCCCCCACTAATTATTGGCAGATACTCCATCGTTCAAAACTTCAGCTGAGAGGGTGTATCGAGGAAAACTGGTTTAAAAAGTGATGATTATGGGGAGATTGATGAACAAACTACTACTCTCTTGCCTAAGGGCAACAGAACTAATGGAGAAAAAACTTCATATAAAGCTTAGCTTTACTGAGAGATTGCAACTTAAAGCACATAAGATGATATGTAAAGCTTGTGCCGACTATGAAAAGCAAACCTACCTTATTGATAGCGTCTTGAGTAAACCACCCCAAAACGGCAATCCAAGCCAAGAGGAGATAGAATCATTAAAAAAAGTAATTCTTACTAAAATTTCTAAAGATTAGTGTCAGGATTAATTTAATCTTACGACTATATGGTTACAATAAAATTAATAACCATAAAGAAGTAAAAAGATGACAAAACTTGCCATTGTAATTTTCGCCGACACAGATTCGGCAGAGGCCATGGGACGAATTGCCAATGCATTCGTTCTGGCTAACGAGGCCATTGACAGCAAAGCTGACTTTAGAATTATTTTTGAGGGCGCAGGCACCAAGTGGATTCCTGCCCTTGAGGATGAAAATCACAAGCTACACGGAATGTATGCCGCTTTGAAGCCAAGCATTACCGGAGCTTGCAAGTTCTGCTCACAGGCATTTGGTGTAAAGAGTGCCGTTGAAAAAGCTGGCGTTCCGCTTTTAGGAGAGTATAAGGATCATCCCAGCATACTAAAACTAATCGATGAGGGCTTTCAGATAGTTTCGTTTTAATATTGCTGTATCAAAATTACAAAGGCTTGGCATTTGCTAGGCCTTTTTTTGTATATTGCAGTATAAGCAATCTTAACTAAACATACTACTATGGAAAAGCCCAAGATTGCCCCAAAAAATCTCTTTGTAATGGACATGAAACCTGGAGCCTACTACTGGTGAGCCTGCGGAAAGAGTAATAATAAACCCTTCTGCGATGGCTCACATCAGGTTACATCGTTTCAGCCAAGGGAGGTAAAAATTGATGAGCAAAAAATGGCGGCTTGGTGCGGTTGCAAGCATACTAAGAATGCTCCATTTTGCCATGGGGCACACCAAGGGAGGTACTCCTATTTAACTCAGGTACACTCTTCTAAGGGCGTAGAATCATAGTAACCAAGTGCTTCAAAAAGGATTCTACCCGTATTTAGAAACCTTTTCGAGGGTTTCCACATTAAGGATTTCTATCTCTCTACCATTGATACGTATGAGTTTCTCTTTACGGAATTCAGAAAAAATACGTATTACGCTCTCGGTCGTTATTCCTGTATATTCGGCAATTTCCCTTCGCGATAGGGGGAGATTAAACACTAAGTTTTGGTATATCTCTTTGCTAAATTTAAAAAGAATGTAGGCAACCTTACCGTGAGCATTCCTTTTCCTTATCTCTAGCGATTCTTGAATGATCTTGTTCGATATTGCTCCAAGCCGTTCCATAATGTTCATACTGAAAAGGCTATTCTGCTGGGCAATTGATTTCATCCGGTCGATGCCTATGCAGCAAACCACAGAGTCTTCAATGGCAGATACGGAATAGGAATGATGAGTTTCAGAGAAAACTCCGAGCAAGCTCACAAAGTCGAAAGGTGAGGCAATTGTAATGATTTGATCATTCCCTTCGGGGTCGGTTTTGTAAAGCTTAACCAGTCCGCTCTTGAGGTAGAAAAAATATTTTACCGGATCGCCCACTTTAAAAACGGTTTGACCAGGTGAATAGGCAACTTCAATTTTTTCATCGCAAATAATACCCTGCTGTGCCTCCTTAAAGCTTTCAAAGAAGGCTGATCGTAATTCACAATTGGTGCAGTTGCAACTATTTGACATGAGTTTTCTTTGCTTTTTTTAATAAATACTGGGCCGTGCCTGGTTTTTTGTAAATACCAGTCTTATGATAATTATCATGTTATGATAATTATCATAAACAGTCTTTGTTATTTGAATAACAAAACAAGTAGTTTTACAAGCAACTTATGAGCAAGCAATGTAATAACAAATTTTAAAAAAAATCAATATAATGAAACGAATATTAATACTAGGAGGTGGTACAGCAGGTACCATAATGGCGAATAAACTCCACAAGGCGCTTAATCAGAACGAATGGGATATTACCCTGGTTGAAAGGGATAAAGTACATTACTATCAACCTGGTTTACTGTTCATCCCATTTGGAATTTACGGTAGGGAGGATGTAATAAAGCCAAAGTCAAACTTTTTCCCCTCAAGAGTAAATGTTATATTTTCAGAAGTGGATAGGATTGACGCAGATAATAGTAGGGTATTACTAAAAGAAGGTGAAACACTCGAATACGATTACCTTATCATTGCAACCGGAACCCATATCAGGCCCGATGAAACGCCTGGTATGCTTGGCAACCTATGGCGTAAGAGCATTTTCGATTTTTATACCCTTGAGGGAGCCCTTGCTTTAAGGCATCACCTCAAGTCGTGGGAAGGGGGTAAACTGGTTGTGGCTATCACCGAGCTGCCCTTTAAATGCCCCGTGGCACCACTTGAGTTTACTTTTTTGGCTGAAGCCTACTTCACTGAAATGGGTATTCGCGACAAAGTAGATATCACATTCGCCACTCCACTGCCAGGTGCTTTTACAAAGCCCATTGCAACTCAGATGCTTAGCGGGCTTCTTGCGCAGAAGAATATCAATGTAGAAACAGAATTCTACATCGAGCGGATTGACAACGAGAAGAAAACCTTGGTTTCATACGATCAGAAAGAGCTGCCTTTTGACCTTTTAGCAATTGTTCCGATGAACATAGGCGATGAGATGATTGAACGTAGCGGTCTTGGCGACGACATGAACTATGTGCCTACTGATAAACACACCCTGCAATCCAAGTCGCACCCAAATATATTTGTACTTGGCGATGCTTCTGATATTCCCACATCTAAGGCGGGATCGGTTGCCCATTTTGCCTCTGATATTCTATTTGAGAATATAATGAGCCTCATTGAGGGTAGACCAATGACAGCAAGCTTTGATGGGCATGCAAATTGCTATATTGAGACTGGTTACGGCAAGGGCGCTCTTATTGATTTTAACTACGAAACCGAACCTCTACCTGGGAGCTACCCATTGCCTGGAATCGGCCCCTTTTGGTTGTTGAAAAACACAAGGATAAACCATTATGGGAAGCTAATCTTCCGCTGGATATATTGGCACATTCTGCTAAAGGGAAAAGAGATGCCCTTAGAATCGGAGATGAGTATGGCTGGTAAACAAATAGAACAATAATCACTTTTGAACAATAAACTACAATGATATGGAAGATAATGTTTTAAATAGTAGGATAGATAATCTGGAGCAAAAGATTGATCTCCTACTGGAGTACGTGAACCAGCAAAGGTTAAAATCTGAAGCTTACGATGATCTTCTAAGCGATCTCTACTTAATTACAAAGGATGTTTACAACACTTCGGTTTTGGAGCTTGAAAAGCAATCCTTTGAAATTGATCCCAACCAAATCGTTGAGCTTTTATTCAACTTTTTGAAGAACATAAAAACCTTTAACCTGGTCCTGGATAAGCTTAACGAAACCGCTAATGACAATGAAATTCCGAGATACTCGATGTGGAACATGATTAGAGAAATGAATAAGCCCGAAATGAAATTAGCATTGGGCTTTGCTATATCATACATAAAAAAAATTGCTAAATCCAACTAGTTATAAACCAAAAATAATAATTGCTATGGCACAAAAAACTATTGCTGGGGTAACCGTTCAGGTTGATGGCGAAGGCTATCTTGAAAACCCCGCCGAATGGACAAAAGAGATTGCACAGGAAATTGCAGCAGAGATAGGCATTACTTTAACCGATAAGCATTTTGAGGTGATAGACTACCTTAGGAAACAGCATGCTGCTGGTGCACAACTTTCAATACGAAAGGTTGGTAAATCGGGGATAGTAGATATCAAGGGTTTGTATGAGCTGTTCCCTGGAGGCCCCTTGAAGTTTTCTACAAAAATTGCTGGCATTCCTAAGCCTGCAAGCTGTGTCTAACGAAGTTTAAAAAACAAAAATTGCCATGAATAAAGAGGTTAACGAAAAACCATTAAAGAAGGTTTGTATCATTTGTGCCAAGGGCACAATTGAGGATGTGTATGCAACGTTGGTAATGGCTAACGGTGCAGTTATGGAGGGTATTGAAGCGAAAGTTTTTTTCACATTCTTTGGGCTTGATGCCATCACAAAAAAACAGATGAAGAAGATACATACGGGTGCTGTTGGTAATCCCGCTATGCGAATGCCGGGAGGGCTTCCCTTCCCATCCATACTTGGCATGCTACCTGGGGTAGAGGCTGGTGTTTCAGCCATGATGAAGAGCCAAATGGCCAAACTTGATATACCACCCGTGGATGAATTTTTGGAGATGATTACAGCAGGTGGTGGTGAGATTTATGCATGCAAGTTGGCAATGGATATGTTTAAGCTAACTGAGGATGACCTTTGGGAAGGATGCAGCGGTGTTCTTACTATAGGAGATTTTTATGGGAAGTGTGGGGGCGAAAACACCCAGATAATTTTCACTTAGATCTTCTCCTTTCAACAGTAGCTGAAAAACCGCCCAATGGGCGGTTTTTTAAATTTATAAACCTAACAATTACAAGAACTTGCTAATTTTTTCCTCCATCGAAGCTAAATCATCCTTACGAGTAAGGGTTTCGAGCACCTGATTGGTTTTGGTGTCGATTACAAGGATAAAACCAGTTTTCTGGTTGTCGTTGTAAATCGTTTCTAAACCTAGCTCTTTTGCCAGCTCGTTCGATTTTTCTTTTGTCTCTTTATTGGTTAAATCGAATTGGTAAAAGCTAACCGATTTACCCTCAAACTTGTTCGGCAAGGCTTTAAAATCAGGGGCAATGGCCTTGCATGCACCACACCAATCGGCGTGAAATTTTACGGCAACAATTTTTGCATCGGTTTTTGCATCCTGAGCATTTGTTTGGGCAAACAATCCGGCAACAATAAATAAGATTACTCCTAAAATCATCCTTTTCATAGTTTCTGTTTTTAGTTAGTAAATGCTGATCTTAGGTATTAGTCGGAGCAGAATAACAAACCTGACAAAAAATTGTGTTTGTAAGAGCTCAAAAGGTTAAAACCTTTTTTCCTGTCTTGAGATACTCTGTTAGCGGTTTCCCCATATACTTCACATCAATACCTAATGACGATAACGTATCGGAAACGCCATAATCATCGGCGCAAGCCCTACAGGCTTCAACCGCCACGCCATTTTCCTGCATTTTTGCAATCCCCTGTTGAATTTCGGGGTTTTCAGCAGTTAGCTTCGTGGATGGCCCCCAGATTATCAGCCTAACGTGACTCCACCATTTTACGCGAGCCGATGTGCCAGCGTACATAAATACCACTTTTAAAGCAACATCTGGATCGCCAGAGGTCCAAAGGATGACAAGCGTATCGCTTTGAACATTAGAAGGAGTTGTTTGATGGGTAGTACTTGAATTGATGATTGTATTGTCTGCCTTTGAAGCAGCATTGATGCTAATTGTGAATGTAACGAGTGCTAAGATCAGCATCGTTTTCAGTTTAGCTCTTTTCATTGTTTGAAATTTTAGTTGTAAAAGGTTTAACAATCTTTCTGTTTAGAAACTTAATGTATGCAAATACCCCATCAATTGGGCAAGCAAAATGGCACCAGGGCCGATTGATAAATAGTGACAATATAATCACTAAAACAACTGCCCCAATGGCTATCGACGAGCCATTCAACCTGAAAAAATTGCCAAAGATGGTGTAGTCCGATATGGTTGGGTTTCGTGCATAGGCTGCTACAGAAATTGCAATTAGAGCAGCGGACCATTGTATTCTCTTTAGCCATTTGAAGTATGATGGACGAAAAGTTCTTGGGTATCCAAACAGCCCTAAAACCCGCTGCGCAGCCCCAAAGGGGCAAACAGATGAGCAGTAGATGTTCTTCCCGCTTACTAAGGGAATTAGAAGGCTGCCTATTATAATGATTACGATAAAAAGCCCACCAGCTAGCGCAGGTAGGTACCCTTGCGTTAGCGCATTTAGCTGGGTAAGCGTTATTGCGCTGTTAAGCCAAATGCCAAGGGTTGCAAGAACTCCAACTTGTGACAACCAAAGTAGCCTAACTTTTAGCTTAGGCCTCTTTACTTTTGGTATTATCAGTCCAAATGCTAAAAGGAGAATTACGGCTACCTCCTTTAATCCAAAGGTTATGCTAGTTTTACGATTAAAGGAAACACCTTCGCCTTTCGAGTAGCCATCAATAACACCTTCAATTATTCCTAGTGAGGAGAGGGTTGCACCTGACACTGCATCAATATCGTTAGCATTTGCGAGGGTTTTTGGATGTTGCCCAATGACTTTAGCAAAAAAACTCTTTTCCTGAAGCTTCTTAAAGTAGGTATACGTTTCGGAATGGGAAATAATATCAATATCAATTATAACGCTGGATGTGTCAGTAAAGGTAAGTATTAGCATTGTGCCGCCATACCCACTTCCCTTGCCAAGGTATGCACAACCAATGTGGTTGTCTAAACTGTCAGAAATATTCCACTTATGCGAATTTACTCTATCTAGATTTAGGTCTTTTGCTTGGATACTTTCGTGTGCTAAGGCCAAATCGCCACTAACATTAAAGTACCCACCAGCTACCCACGAGAGTAGTATCACTAAGGGGATACCCAATACAACTATCCAATCCTTTACTGCTGTTTTTTTTCTCTTCCCTGTGCTAGTAGTTTCCATAGCCCGCTACCTGTAATAAGTATTATCACTCCAAAAAATAGCATTAATCGAGCACCTGCCTTTGGCTCGTCCTCACCAATTAGCGTAAAGCCAGCTCCTAGCGTAAAGGCCAAAAGGAATAGCCATATAGATAGTAGAGCCCATTTCCACCAGTTTATCCTAAAACGTAAATCCTGAAACCAGAATCGAAGTCCAACGAAAAACGTTGCGATAAGAATGCCCATTATCATCCAGAATATGGGTTGTGCTATTGTTGAGTAGGGAAACATGGTTTGAGTGATTGAATGATTGAATGATTGAGTGCCTGCCTGCCTCTGGCAGGATTGAATGATTGGTAGATTGATTTAATAGTGGTGTTAAATATCAAACCACTCCTCCGTTCTTAGCCAGTCGGGGGCTTTGCCGTATGTTTTATTGTTACCATCTGGGGGAGGAAGGTACTGGTTAGCACCAGGGTAATCGAAAAAGTTTTTCTGCATTGCCAGCATTACCGAAGCAATAACTCCTGATGGATCTCGAGGGTCACCTTCTCGTGCAAGCGTGTGTAGCCAATTGTTTTTGCGTGAGTATGGACAAACCGATAGACAAACCCGGCATCCCCTTGAATGGCTTGTGGCCACGGAGTTCCATACCGTAAAGCATTTATCCTGATCGATGCTCCACCGCTTAAATCCACGAATATTTTGAGTTGGTTCATCCTCAAAACTGATGGATTCGCTGGGACACTCCTCGGCACATATTTTGCATTTCATGCAAAATTCCGCAATGCCCACATCAATAGGTTTATCTGGCTCTAGTGGCATACTGGTGGTTATTGCGGCCAATCGGGTGTTTCCGCCAAGTTCTGGGGTGATTAGCACTCCGTTTCTGCCCAGCTCACCCAATCACGCATCGATGGCCAGCGGTGGCATCACCAAATCGTACTGGGTTGGAGGCACGTGCGATCGGGCTGGATAGCCAATCTCTCTGATAAACGTTTCCAGCTTTCCAGCAATAAACCGTAGCATCGAGTAGGCATCGTAGGATGTGCCATAGGTTGGATTGGCGTAGAACGATTCCCATTCATGCGGAACTGCTATTACCACAGCGTATTCCCAATGCTTGGGAATCTCAAAATCACCCTTGCCAACTCCACGTAAAAAACCCTGATAAACCCATTCGGGTTTTACCTTGGCTATGCCCACCAGCGTTGCGCCAAAGGAGTGTGCAATCTTCTTAATGAGTTTTGACCCGTGCTTTGCCGATTTTAACGGCAATGGATCAGGGTTTACCCCATTAAAATCCCACTCTTCAGGTGTTCCCTGTGGTTCTGGCGGAAAGGAATCGCGACCCTTCAATGGGCTAGAATGTGCGCTCGACCAAGCATCTGCAAGAAGATACTTTTCTCTGTATTTGGGCCAGTTGGACTTTTGCTCCTGCGCTTTTTCAATGGCTGTAAAAAATTCTTCAAATGCATCAGGATGTTCCCGAAAGTACTCCCTCAAATGCTCGGGCAACGCATCGATCCCTTGCTCCTGAATGGTTTCAAAGTTACCCTGCCCAACTGAATAAATAAAGCGGTACATTTCAGCGTTCCGCTTAAAAAGCCTGTCGAGGTAATCTATTCGTTTGGGAGTTCCAACAACTTCATACGTAGGTTCTTCAACCCAGAATGGCTTGCGGTTAAAAAACTGATCCTTGCCGTAGGGCGTTCTGCCAAAACCCGTATTCCCATCCTTATTCTTTCCAGCCATAAAACCAGCAGATGAAAATCCTGCCAATGCCAATGTTCCGCTTCCTAGGCCAGCAAACTTTAAGAATTTTCTCCTATCCATAGGTGAATTTTTTACAAATATATTAGTTTCATTTGTAACTAATATTATATCTTTATAAATATTTTTTGATTAAAAGGTTTAGTGATATGGTAGCAAAATATAAGTTTGGGCGGTCGCTGGGAATGCTCACAATGCAGATATCGAGAGAAGTTGGTCGTGAAATGGTGAAATGCCTAAAGGAGAGTGGTTACGAAATGGGGCCATCGTCGTGGAGTGTAGTGTCTTTGCTTTTCACCTATCCTAACCGCACTCAGCAGGAGATTGCCGATTTTTTGTGGTTGAACAAAGTTAAGGTAAAACGCCTTTTGGATGGACTTGAAAAGGAGGGATTGGTAAAAAGGGAAATATTTCAAAATGATAAACGCTATAATGTGGTAAATCTTACCCCAATGGGAGAAGCGTTTTACAACAATGCTCTCCATTGCGC
>JAVERU010000188.1:0-4010 GCA_034006965.1 Tenuifilaceae bacterium | reverse complement strand
TGGTCCAACCGTTTATGGCGATCCGCACCTTGGGCATGCTCGACCTGCCATTACATTCGACCTGCTCTTTAGGTTCTTAAAACATTTAGATTATAAGGTTCGCTACGTTCGCAATATTACCGACGTGGGCCATTTGGAGAATGATGCCGATGAGGGAGAGGATAAGATTGCCAAGAAAGCGCGTCTCGACCAGCTTGAACCAATGGAGATTGTGCAGCACTATACCCTTAGGTACCATGATGCTATGAAGATGCTTAACGTTTTGCCTCCAAGCATTGAGCCGCGTGCAAGTGGGCACATCATCGAGCAGATAGAGCTAGTGAAGAGGATTCTAGATAATGGGTTTGCCTATGAGAGCAATGGGTCCATTTACTTTGATGTAGAAACGTACCACAAGAAGCATCGCTATGGCAAGCTATCGGGACGGGTTATTGAGGATATGATGTCGAGCACTCGTGAACTCGATGGGCAGGACGAGAAGCGCAATGGTATCGACTTTGCACTTTGGAAAAAAGCCGCCCCAGAGCACATCATGCGCTGGCCTTCGCCATGGAGTGTAGGTTTCCCTGGTTGGCACCTTGAGTGTTCAGCAATGAGCACCAAGTATTTGGGCGAACCTTTTGATATTCATGGTGGAGGGATGGATCTACTGTTTCCGCATCATGAGTGTGAGATAGCCCAAAGCGTAGCTGCCAATGGTAAGGAGGCTGTTCGCTACTGGATGCATAACAATATGATCACTATCAATGGGCAAAAGATGGGTAAGTCGCTGGGCAACTTTATTACCCTCGATGAGCTATTCACTGGGCAGCATAGGCTGCTTGAGCAGGCCTATAGCCCAATGACCATACGTTTCTTTATACTGCAAGCCCACTACCGTTCTACGCTCGACTTTTCCAACGAAGCCCTTCAGGCTGCTGAGAAGGGGTTAGGGCGCCTAATGGCTGCTTCCCGAATGCTATCCAAGGTGAAACCTTCAAAAAGTTCATCGGTAAATGTAGATGATTTAAAAGATAAAGCATTTGCTGCGCTTTGTGATGATTTGAATAGCCCCATAGCCATTGCTACATTGTTCGACTGGGTGCGGATTATCAACTCCCTTGCCGAGGGGAAGGAGCAGATTACACAACTCGATCTTGATGAGTTGACTTCTGTTTTCAACAACTTGATGTTTGATATACTTGGCCTTACTGATGAGCAAACTGCAGGATCGAAACACGCTGAGCTTACCGGAAAGCTAATAGAGCTTTTGCTCGAGATGCGGATGCAGGCTAAGGCCAATAAGGATTATGCCACATCCGACCGAATTCGCGATCAACTCACAAACCTAGGCGTTACGGTAAGAGATAGAAAAGATGGTTTCGATTGGGAGCTATAGCGAATTACTTATAACTCACATGCTGGGGCTGAGAATGAGAGCTGAACCCCATCGTTGGCAACCTTTAGCGTTACGTTACGGCCCAGCATAAGGGCAAGGTTTTCGTCGAGGTGACCAGCAGGGAACCCAAAGCATACAGGATAATCGTATTCGGCAACGGCATTGCTAATTATTTCAATTGCGCCTTGTCCGTAGGGTATGGTGTTGTCTTTCATGCTGGTCATCCCACCAATCACTAATCCCGCAAGCTGGCTCAACTTTCCGCTGCGCTTAAGGTTCATCATCATTCTATCAACATGGTAAAGGTACTCGTCCAGATCCTCAATAAATAGCACCTTGTTGGAGGTGTTAATGTCGGCATCGGTGCCAGCAATGCTGTATAGGATGGATAGGTTGCCTCCGCATAGTTCACCCTCAGCCATTCCCGAGCGATTCGACTCATGGGGGGCAATGTTATAGCTCGGGCATTCGCCAAAGAGCACTCTTTGGAGGCTTCTGGTTGAACTGTTATCCGTTCCGTTTTGAGGGAAGTTTATGGGCATCGGACCATGAATGGTTTCCATCTTAAACCACGAGTTTAAAATGCTGTGCAGCACGGTGATGTCGCTATAGCCAACTACCCACTTGGGGTCGCGCTGTAAGTAACGAAGATTAATGTGGTCGAGCAAGCGTATTGTACCGTACCCACCCCGAGCGCATATAATGGCCTTAACTTCAGCGTCATCAATCATGCTCTGGAAATCGGCTGCTCGCTCAATATCCGTACCCGAAAACTGGTTGTACGCGCCAAAGATGTTGGCCCCCAGCTTAACCTTAAGCCCCCAACTCTCAAATATTTTTATGGCAGGTTCTATCTCCTCCCGGATTACCCTTCGGGCTGGTGCTACTATGCCCACGGTATCGCCTTTTTTTAGTATGGGGGGAGATATTAGTTCCATTGTCGTTTTGGTAAAATGTTACTACATTTGCATTTAATTACCATTCGGTTTCCTTTTACTAAAATAGATATTTTTGGCCATAAGCCTGCGAATGGGCTTTTTTTTTTGAGCAAACCTAATTTTTCTGTTATGAACGGCTACAAACGTTACTTAATTACATCGGCCTTGCCCTATGCAAATGGCCCCATTCACATTGGTCACCTTGCCGGTGTGTATATCCCATCGGATATCTATACGCGTTACCTGCGAATGAAGGGTGTGGATGTAATTTCGGTTTGTGGCTCCGACGAGCATGGTGTTCCCATAACCATCAAGGCTAGGCAAGAGGGTGTTACACCTCAGGATATTGTGGATAAATACCATGGCATAATAAAAAAGTCGTTCGAGGATTTTGGCATTGCATTCGACATATACTCTCGTACATCATCTAAAGTGCACCATGAGCACTCGGCTGCGTTTTTTAAAGCCCTATACGACAAGGGCGAATTTATTGAGAAAACTACTGAGCAGTATTTCGACCCCGAGGTAAATCAGTTTTTGGCCGACAGGTATATCACCGGAACATGTCCGCATTGTTCAAATGATAGCGCGTATGGCGATCAGTGCGAGAAGTGTGGTACAAGTTTGAACGCTACTGATCTTATCAACCCAAAATCGACCCTAAGCGGCGTAAAGCCAATTCTTAAGGCCACCAAGCACTGGTTCCTGCCGCTCGATAAGTATCAAGCATTTCTTGAGAAGTGGATTATTGAGGATCACAAGGAGTGGAAGGTAAATGTTTACGGCCAGTGCAAAAGCTGGCTCGACCAAGGTTTGCAGCCTCGCGCCGTGAGCCGCGACCTCGATTGGGGTGTGCCCGTTCCCATTGAGGGGGCTGAGGGCAAGGTGCTATATGTTTGGTTCGATGCACCCATTGGTTACATCTCGGCTACCAAGGAGCTAACCCCCGATTGGGAAAAGTACTGGAAGGATCCCGAAACCCGAATGATTCATTTTATAGGCAAGGACAATATAGTATTCCACTGCATTGTATTCCCTTCGATGCTAAAGGCCGAGGGTAGCTACATCCTGCCCGATAACGTCCCTGCCAACGAGTTTCTAAACCTCGAGGGCGATAAAATATCAACCTCGCGTAGCTGGGCCGTTTGGCTACACGAGTACCTCGAAGAATTTCCTGACAAGCAGGATGTGCTGCGCTACACGCTAACCGCCAATATGCCCGAAACCAAGGATAACGATTTTACTTGGAAAGATTTTCAGGCGCGCAACAACAGCGAGCTCGTGGCCATTCTCGGTAATTTTGTGAACCGTGCCCTAGTGCTTACCCATAAGTATTTCGATGGGAAAGTTCCAGCTTTGGGCGAACTCACAGATTTTGATAAGGAAACCCTTGCCGAGCTACCCAAGCTAAAGGCGAGCATTGAAAAAAATCTAGAGGTGTTCCGTTTCCGCGATGCGCTGCGCGATGCTATGAACGTGGCACGACTAGGTAATAAATATTTGGCCGATACCGAGCCATGGAAATTGTTTAAAACCGAACCCGAGCGGGTGGCAACTATTCTCAACATATCGTTACAAATATGCGCCAATATCGCCATACTGGCCGAGCCTTTCCTGCCGTTTACTTCGGATAAGTTGAGCCAAATGCTCAACGTTAAATCCTTAGGTTGGGAGAATGGTGGCAAGGCCAACTT
>JAVERU010000031.1:0-26417 GCA_034006965.1 Tenuifilaceae bacterium | reverse complement strand
ATGTCCGAAGCTTGCCCCTCGGCGCCGCCCATGGGCTGGTGAATCATCACCCTTGAGTGTGGTAGCGCAGAGCGCTTGCCGCTGGTTCCGGCGCAAAGCAGCACGGCCCCTCGTTCGGCTGAGGCTCCAGCCTCAGTCGTATATATCTTGGCAGGCTTTTGCCTGATTTACGAAGCTAATTCTTTTTGCCTTTACAGGCAATGTTCGTAGGCGCAACTTGTCCCGCAAATAGCGGGAGCCTACTTATGATAGCCCGACGGCGGTACAACCACCGCCGAACGGGGGTATGACCCTTAATTTCAAGACATAAACATCCTTAGCTTGACGGCTATGGTTGCAAGCAGGTTGGACAGTCCACCAAAAGGCAGGTGGATCTTTCCAAGTCTTTCCCGCCCTCCCTTATCATTCCAAGGTCCGGTTGTTTTTTTGCCGGACATGGAATCGTTAAGGGATAACACAAAATCTCGCAGTTTAGCCAGTCAGGGCTTGACTCCAAGTCAAGCCCTGACTATGTGCCCAGCAAACAAAAACGGGGTGCCGTTGGGGCACCCCGTTGTAATATTATAGTACAAGATGGTTGGCTACTCCACCACCAGCGAGGTCGTAAGGCGCTGCCCCTGGTGCACCACCACCACATGGTACACCCCGCGCTGCCAGCCCGACACGTTGAGCCGCAGCGTGCCATTGCGCAAAGTGCCCCGGTATACCGGCTGCCCCGTGGCGCTGGTCACCACCACCGGCGCCTCACCGGCGGCCAACTGGGTGCCATTGGCCGAAGCCGAACGGAGCTCCTCCCCGCCAAGGGTCACCAGCACCTCCCCGCGGGCTGGGTTGGGCGACAGCTGGATGGGCCACCCCGGCGGGTTGATAATGCCTCCGCCCAGCCGCTCGATGGTGAGGTAAACCCGGGCGATGGTGCTCTCCCCGCAGGCGTTGTACGACCGCACCGTGAACTGCCCCGTGCCCACCTGCAGCGGCGTCACCAGCACGGTGTTGCCGCTCTGCGACAGGTCAAAGTTCTGGGGCGAGCCCGTCTTCACCACCTCCCACCCCGTGGCCGAGGCCGTGCCGGGGGGATCCTCGAAGAACAGCTGCAGGCTCGTGGTCCCCTCCCCCAGGGAGAGCGTGTAGCTGGCCGAGCCGCCGGTCTGCGTGCTGCTGCCGCTGCGGATGTGGGGCCGCGCGGGGGGGGCAACGCTCACGCTGCGCCGAAGGGGCGGCAGGTCCCCGCACGGGCCGCTCACCACCGCCTGCACCCAGCCCGGGCCGCTGGTGGTGGAGCTAGCCGCTTTGACCCGATAAGTACCTGTGCCCTGCCCGCTCACGTAGGCCAGGTTGCTGCTGCGGGTCCAGCTCACCGTGCTGCCCGCCGGCACGTTGCGGAGGGTAAAGGTGGTGTTGGTGGTGCACACGCTATAAGGGGCCCGAGATGGTGGGCTGCGGCCTGGTGGTTGTTGAGCTGCTTGAAGCGCTAGACTCACCAGCTGTGCTAACTGCTTTTACGCTAAAGGTGTACGAGGTGCTGGCCGTAAGCCCTGTGAACGTGTACGAGGTGCCTGTAGTCACCCTCACATCGCTGGGGGTTTGCCAAACCCTGTAGCTGGTGGCCCCGGGCTAGGCATCCCACGTCAGGGTGACGCTGCAGTACCCCGGGCTTGCTGCCACCAGGTTGTGCGGAGCACGTGGCGCAGTGGTTACGCTTAACCCCGAGCTCGTGGCGGAGTTACCAGCCAAATCGGTAGCGGTAACAAAGGCGGTGTAGGTGGTATTGGGCTGGACGTTGCTATTCCCCACCGCTTTGTGCCAACTGGGCTCAGTGCCCAGGCTCGTGGAGGTGGCCACGATGTTATCATCCTGATCCTTCAGGGCGAGGGTGAACTGCTTGATGCCCTTGCGCCCCACGTCGGGATTTACATCTGTGTATTTCTTCGACATTACGTCGAAAGCGTCAAAGTTCAGCGTAACCGACTGGCTACTGGCGGAGCGCTTGGACAGGGCGATGTCGGTGGGCGGGGTGTTGTCCACGATGACCACGAACTGTGCCGGGGCGAAGCCCGAAACGGAGCTGCCGTTCTTGTAGGCCTTTATGTTTACCGGCAAAGTATACTGTTCATCTTGTGTTCCCGGTGGGGGTTGAACCGCCAGGTCGAAGATGGCCGTCTGCCCCGTGCTGATGTTTATGGGGGTATTGTCATCGACAATACCTACCCAGCTACCATACGTACTGAACGACAAAGCCCGGTCAATGTTGACGCTGAAAGGGCCGTTGGCGTTGCAGACAATCTGCGATCGCAGGCCAAAGGCCGTGTTGGCCTTCACGGGGTAGCACCTGTAGGCGGTTGAGTCGGTCTTGGGGATCGTGATGGTAAGATCCTGAGCTGTAGCTCCGAGCGCCATACACAGTAAAAGCACTGCGCCGTTCAATTTCTTGTTCATAGCAATCATATTTTAGGGTTTAAAGGTTAGTCGTTGCGGATGCAGCGGACGCATTTCCCTGCATCCTTAAGGTATGCACCACGGACAATACCTGTGAACAGGTTGCCTATACTGCGCATCCAAAGGATCTTCCCTTTAATGTCAGGGATGGTATCTACGTAGTACTCTGTGGATGTCCAGAAAAGGGCTATATCGTTTTTATAGTAGTAGGTGTCCCCAAGCCTGTTCCCGGAAGGGAGCGCGGTGAACCCGCTGCTGTTATCGGCGGGGTTGGGCGCGTTCCAGTGCCTGTAGCCAACCTCCTTCATCCGCCCCCCAACCACACCGTTAGTTCCCGTTCCATTGGGGTCAAAGGCGTTGTCGCCATTGTCCAGGTGGGTAACCAGGGCTGTCCACTCCTCGTCGCTGGGCACGCGCCAGCCATCGGGGCAGAGGCCCCGCTCATCCACCACGGCGTAGCCGTTGTACAGCAGCCCGTAGGTGGCGATGCTGTCGGGGTGGGTGGTGTCGTCGTAGGCGCAGTAAACGCCCTGGGTCTGGAGGTGGAAAATCCCTTGGCCAGCCGATAGCGGTATGTGTGGAATGGGATCGCCGTTGCGGTAATGGGTCACCCGCAGGTTCTCGGCCATCCAAACCTGATTGCCTATCCCAATGGTGCGGTACTCGTTGCCATCAATGTCAGTCATCGTACCGTAGGTGAGGTTGGGGTTGAATACGGCGGTGGTTTGCCCCGGGCGGGGCGGGGGGTCGTCCCTGCGGCAGCTGGCCAGCTGCAGGATCAGCAATACCAGGCCCGCGAGGAGAACGGCATTTCGTGTCGGCATCATCATTAGATTTTGTCTTTGTTAGCGTTGCTTTGAAGGGCAAGTTAGAAAAAAAAAAAAACGAATCCACCAAGTTTTGTGAGTATTTTTTGTAATTAATTGTAATATTGATACGTTTTTATATGATAAACACAAAAAACCATTACGCATATAAATACCTATTTAATGTGCATAATACGGCTTAAAACAACTGTTTGGACAATAGTGTAGGATTATTATGTTAACAAGGCTTGACTCCTAGTCAAACCCTGACTAGGTGCCCACAGCAAAAAAACGGGGTACTCAATGAGCACCCCGTTGTAATATTAGGCTAAAATTATGCTTACTCGTTTTTCTTAAGCACTTGGTCAATCATACCGTACTCCTTGGCCTCGGTGGCGGTCATCCAGTAGTCGCGATCAGAGTCCTTCTCAACCTTTTCGAATGGTTTGCCGGAGTGTTGAGCAATGATATCGTACAGCTCCTTGCGAAGGGAAAGAATTTGGCGAGTAGTAATCTCAATGTCCGAAGCTTGCCCCTCGGCACCGCCCATGGGTTGGTGAATCATAACCCTTGAGTGTGGGAGCGCAGAGCGCTTGCCGCTGGTTCCAGCGCAAAGCAGCACGGCACCCATGGATGCGGCTATGCCTGTGCAAATGGTGGCCACATCGGAGCTGATGTACTGCATGGTATCGTAAATACCTAGGCCTGCATACACCGAGCCGCCGGGGGAGTTAAGGTAAATCTGTATATCCTTAGTGGGATCGTTCGATTCGAGGAACAGCAGCTGTGCCTGAATGATATTGGCCACATCGTCGGTGATGGGTACTCCAAGAAAAATGATACGATCCATCATAAGGCGAGAGAAAACGTCCATTTGAGCAATGTTTAGCTGACGCTCCTCGATAATGGTTGGGTTAATGTAGCTGCTATGCAGCGACTGGTAACGATGCATACTAAGGCTGCTGATACCCTTGTGCTTGGTAGCATATTTTTGAAACTCGCTGGGTTTTCTAATCATAGGTGATATAAATTAACGGTTATTACTCTTTTTTAATTTGACGATAAAGATATTAATCTTTTTTAAAACCAAATAAGAGTAACAGCAATTTGAGGCAAAGGTTTGCTGTATGATATCAAAAAAAAGCGGGAGCAAATCTCCCGCCTAATATCCTACTTTTTGCTTTCCATCATCTTTTTAAACTCATCGAAACTAACTTCCTTCTCATCGAGCTTAATGGTTTCCTTTAACCATTCCATCACTTTACCCTCAATAACCTGCTCGGCCATCTTACGGCGTTCCTCTGGCTTTTCAATTAGCTCGTTGGCGTACTTCTCGATAAACTCGTCGGGAAGCTGACCCATACCGTACTGCATCATCTGGTTCATGATGTAGCCCTTGGCCATGCCAACTAGCTCATCCTTTTCAACCTTAAACTCCTGCTCGGTGGCAATTTTATCGCGGATTAGTTGCCATTTAAGGTCGTTCTCGAAGTGTGGGTAGTCCTTTTCAACCTGCTCCTGAGTGAATTTGCCCTCGTTGATGGCCACTAGCCATCGTACAAGAAACTCTTTTGGTAATTCAATCTTGAACTTATCGATTAGCTTGTCGCGAACATCGGTATAGAACTTGCGCTCGGTATCGCCTTTAAGGTTATGCTTAATGCTCTCGTCGAGCTTTTGGTGGAACTCCTCCTCGGAGTTAACAACACCCTCGCCGAAGAGCTTGTCGTACAGCTCCTGGTTCACCTCGGCTTTTTGGTACTTCTGCACCGATGTGATTGTAGCTTGGAATAATGGCTCAACGTCACCTAATTCTGCCCTATCAATCTTTAGCAATGCAGCCCTGTCAATCTCGTTGGGGAATGCCTTGGTAACATCAACCACCATCACATCGCCAGCCTTGGCACCTGTAAACTTGGCCTTCTCGTCCTCATCGGCAACTAGCATCACGGAGATCATTCCCTCCTCTACGGTAATGCCATCCTCTTTTGGCGACTCATCGGCGTTGAGCTCGGTAAGGGTAGCCTTAAGCAAGCTGTCGGCATCGGCCTGATCAGCGTCTACGTAGCTACCGTAACGCCCCGAGATATTCTCGATGTAGCCCTGACGCATCTCCTCGTCAACCTTGATGCTGTAGTAGGGAGCCTTATCGCGCTTCGATAGATTTATTTCGAACTCTGGAGCAAAAGCTAGGTCGAACTTGAACTCAAAGTCCTTCTGAGTGTCCCAATCGATGGGTTGCTGCTCCTCCGATGGAAGAGGCTCGCCAAGTAGGTTGAGCTTCTGCTCGGTGATGTAGCTCGAGATGCTCTCGGATACCAGCTTGTTCACCTCATCAACCATGGCCGACTTGCCATACATCTTGTTGATAAGCGAAGCAGGGGCCATACCGGGTCTAAAACCTTTGATTACGGCTTTCTTGCGAACATCCTTAAGGCTTTTCTTTACATTCTCTTCATAATCCTTATGCTCTACCGTTACGGTTAGCACTGCGTTTAGCGCATCGGAATTTGCGTGGGTTACGTTCATGCGAATAATCTTTTGAAAGAAGATTTATTTTGTTTTATTCTACTGATTTTCAAAAAGAAAGTACCATTTACGGGTTTTTCTTTGAGCGCACAAAGGTAGAAATATTTGTAATGATATGCAAATAGGTTTTTGGTCTTACTACCAATGCTTTGCAGCAGGGCTAGAATGTACAAAGCTATAGAGAATTGTGAAAAATGCTCACGGGGTGACTCCTTGCTATGCAGATAGTCACCCCGTGAGTAAATTGAAATTATTACCACCCCTCCTCTACCTGGCTAAAGGTATCGGCATCATCATCGCGCTCGAGCTCTGCACCCGTTCGCATCTTTAGGTATGGAATAATTGCGGGGTCGATATTGGCGATGTAGTTAAGGTCGAACATCATGAAGTGGTGCTCGACCTCAACATACTCATCGGTTTCTAGCCCTGAGTAGAAACGCCAACCGCTATCGTCCTCATCCTCGCGCGCCTCGCGGTGCATATAGCCCACCTTGTGCCCATCAACGGTAATCTTATCGGAGGCGTAACAGTAGCCCTTTTGCTCAATTAGGGGCTTTATGTCCTCGGGCTTTAGTATGTACTTGAACTCGTCCATATTTTTCAATTTATGTTGCTATAGTGATGTGGTTTAGCCTATGGTGCAAAAGTAAGGAACATATTTGTTTCGACACCAAAGTGCAAGCCTATTTAAATTAAAACGCTTGCGAGCAGATGGCAATTGGCTTCGCCTGGAGATAATGAGTATATGTACTCAATTATTTCTGCATCCAAAAACATGGCCTATCTTTGTGGCTCGAAATTAAAATAGCAAAGGATGAGCGAAAACACTAAGCGAACCGAGCTGTATGAGCTGGGCGAGTTTCAGCTGATTGATAGGCTAACCCAAGGTATCAAGATTAAAAACGAGAGCACAACAAAGGGCGTTGGCGACGATGCTGCAGTGATTGATGCCAAGGATAAACAAATAGTTGTAACCACCGATCTGCTGCTCGAGGGAATCCATTTCGACCTAACCTACCACCCGCTAAAGCACCTTGGGTATAAAGCAGTGGTGGTTAACCTGAGCGATGTGTACGCCATGAATGCACAGCCAAAGCAGATTACTGTTTCCATTGGGCTGTCGAAACGTTTTAGCTTGGAGAATGTGGAGGAGCTGTACAGCGGAATACACCTGGCCTGCGAGCGCTTTGGGGTAGATTTGGTTGGTGGCGACACCTCCTCATCGCTTACGGGAATGGTTATTAGCATTACCGCAATTGGTGAGGTATCGAAAGAAAAAATTTGCTACCGCAGTGGGGCTAAGGAGAACGATCTGATTTGCGTTACGGGCGATTTGGGCTCGGCCTACATGGGGTTGCAGCTACTTGAACGCGAGAAAAGGGTGCTGGAAGGGAATACCGGTATGAAGCCAAAATTTGAGGGGTACGACTACATCCTAGAGCGATTCCTGAAACCCGAACCCCGCAAGCCATTGATTGATATGCTGGATGAAGCAAACCTTGTGCCCACTTCGATGATTGATGTTTCCGATGGACTGTCGAGCGAGCTGCTGCATATCTGCAAAAACTCAAAGGTGGGTTGTAGGGTATATATCGATAAGATACCCATCGATCAGGTTACCCATAAGATGGCTGCCGAAATGAGCATTGATCCGGTGGTGGCAGCGCTTAATGGCGGCGAGGATTACGAGTTGCTATTCACTGTACCAATCGCTATGCACGATGCCCTAAGCGAGATGAATGGGATATCAATAATTGGCCATATAGTGAATGAGAATGCTGGCGCTATGCTTGTTACGCCTCACGGCGAGGAGGTGAGCATTAGGGCCCAGGGGTGGAACGCCATGGCTAAACCAGAGGAGGATTAACTACTGAAATAGCTACTACAGCAACAAAAAAAACGGGCAGAGAAATCTGTCCGTTTTTTTTGTATTTCGATTTTGCTACTTGCTATGCGTTGGCAATCTCTTTGTATTGCTCTGCAGTTAGCAACTCGTCAAGCTGAGATGCATCAGAAATCTCAATGCGAATCATCCAACCGTCACCATATGGATCCTTGTTAACAACCTCTGGGGTATCGGCTAGCTTCTCGTTAACGGCAATAACCTTACCGGCAACGGGCATAAACATATCCGAAACGGTTTTAACGGCTTCGATAGTTCCAAATACCTCCTCGCGATCGAGCTCTTCGCCTTCGGTTTCAATCTCAATAAATACAACATCACCCAGCTGGCTCTGTGCAAAATCAGTGATTCCGATAACAGCTTCGCTACCTTCAATTTTTATCCACTCGTGATCTTTTGTGTACTTTAGTTCTGCAGGAATGTTCATAGTATCAAGTATTTAATTTTTTTGAAAAATAGGTTTCAAAGTGCGACTCAAAAGTACATGCTTTTTTGATAAAAGCAAAGGTTTATAGAATCATAAAAATGCTGTTTTACAGCTTACTTAGTCTCCTACTGGGTCATTGTAAACCTTACGCTAAACCCAAAGCTTGTATTGGCGGTGGGATACGAGAGGGCTACCACCGGTTTGTTCACCACCCTATCGAAAAACGCCCTTATGGTAACCTGCTGGCTTACCACATACTCGGCAGACGATTTGATGGTTAGTATGTTTTGCCCTGCCGATGGGCTATTGGTACCCTCAACCAGCTTACGGAGAACGGTTTCGTTGTTTCTGATGCTAAAATCGACATTTAACCTCAAATCGCTTTTTAGAGTTCTTTGCTCACCGGTAGCTGTACCCAAAACCAATGGCAGATTCTCGAATCGATAACCGCTTCCCACAATTAGCTCCCAGCTGTTTATCTCGCTTAGCTGGTTGTTGGCAAAGCTCATGGCGAGCGAGCGGGTATTTCGCACCTCTAGCCTGTTGGTTAGGCTGCTTAACCATGTGGCATCGATGCTTAAGAGCGGATTAAACTGCTCGTTTATGGAGATGTTTGCAATCTCGTACTCGGGAATAAAGTTGTTGCTCACCTCATCCCTAATGTAGCTGTAGCCATCCTGTCCGGGTTCGTAGCTAAGGTACGATGCGTATGAACCAATGGTGAAGGTTGAACGGTAGCTGTGCCTTAGGGTAAAGGTTCGGAGGTACTTGTTAAAGGGTTTAATTTTTGATAATCCATCGTAGGTAATTTGCCAGTTGGGCATGGGGAACAGCGGGAATGTAGTTAGGCTTGATGCGCCCACAGGTGTTCCTGTATATGCCGATATGAACGAATACATAAGTACTTCCTGGCTCAAGGGGCCATACCCATCGGGGAATGTGCTCAGGAACTCCTGCTCGCTTAGGTTATCAGGATTTGGATTGTATATTCCACCCTCGGCCCTTTGGCTGGCCAAGCGGTGTGCTATCCCTAGCCTTCTGTCGCGGAACTCCGAAAAGGTTGGGCTTAGGTAATTATTATCCTCACTCAGCTTCTCGAAAGCCGATCGCAAGGTGATAACGCTAATACTAAAGTTCCCTGTGTTCATAGGGCTATAGGCATTGAACTGACCAGTGGAGCTGGCGATGTAGTACTCGTTTCTATTGGAGGCCATGCTACGCATCCCCGAAATTTCGATGCGAAGGTTGGGCAGTGGCTCAATGGTACTCCTTAGGGTAAGGTTCTGGTTTCGACTCATCACATACGGCGAGTTCAGCGTGGTATCGGTGCTCAGCCAGTTGTTGCGAACAGCCTCCCAAGCGA
Source organism: Tenuifilaceae bacterium (assembly GCA_034006965.1). Lineage (GTDB taxonomy): Bacteria > Bacteroidota > Bacteroidia > Bacteroidales > Tenuifilaceae > Perlabentimonas. The sequence continues at coordinate 16,953 of JAVERU010000031.1, read as the reverse complement.
AGTCGGGATCTTGCCATCCAGCAACAAAGCCAAAGCCGGGAGCAAAAACACCATTTACATCCTGCATCCCCAGGTACCGAGTTGACGGCTTGTAGCCCGGCAGCATGGTCCCCGTTGTTACCGCGTATGCCCCCGAAATATTCTTTATTCCCATCAGCATGCGAACCGTCCCTTGGAAGAGAAGCAGGGGTATGTTTTCGCGCTCAGGAACTCGCCCCTCAACCACAACCCTAACATTTCGTATATCCTCCTCGGCCTTAATTGATATTCGCCTATCCGATCGAATGTTGAGCTCAAAAGGAACTTCCTTGCCCTCCTCGTCGAACACCTTTACCTGCACATCCTCGGTTTTCAGGTTGTGGTCGATGGATCGGAAGTACCCACCCCGCAACCGAACCCCAGCTTGCTCATGGGTTACCGTTTTAAAGGTTTGTTGCTGCTGTACACCCCTTGCCCGCTGATCGAACTTCTGATTTATCCCTCGCAGCCAAGTGCTCTTATTGTATAGATTGGTGAAGTTTAGCTGGCTGTTAAGCTGGATGGTACTAGCGTTTTGAATGGTGTTTCCTGGATCGAAACGGCTTGTATCTGGCAATATCGGACCAGCCTGCCAGTTGTAGCTTCCTGTGTATCGGGTTGATGCGGTTATCCAGCTAAACAGCGGTATCTTGTTTATGGGGATATTGTAGCTCAGGTTGAACTGATGGTTGTAGTTTGTATTGCGGCCAAAGTTCTTCAGGTTGGTCCAAACCGAATCTTGCCAATGCTCATAGCCCATTGGATCGCGCTCTCGATTAACCATACCCATGGGTTCGTCAATTCGAGCCTGGTTGTTGGCATTAAAATCGAACTTAATTGCTTGCGAAATATCCCAGTTCAACGAGTACACCCTATTCCAATGAAAATCTTTTGAATAGGTTGGCACCAACCGTATCTCGGGGGCATTTATGTTGCGAAGCTGCTGCTCAAAATATGTCCGGTTAAGCTCGGTACGGAACGAGAACTGATTGGGCATATAGTTAAAGTTGAAATCCCTAATTATTCTGAGGTAGGGGCTCGATAGCCACTTCACATTTCGCAGCGGCACAATATTTTTGGGGCGTGTGTTGTATGTGTAGGTCAGTCCTCCTCTCACATTCCTTTGTACACGCTCCTCGGTATTAATATTTCGGGTAAGCTGCTCGTTGTAGGCATAGCTTAGTGCAAAGTTTGATATGCTGTATACCTTAGGAGGGCCATCAGCCTTGTTGATCCTCACATTGGTAAGGTTAACACTTTTGCGCCGGGTGTAGTCCTGCGAAATACGCTTAATTGAGTCCCTCTCGGCAGGGTTGGTGGCGTTTTCCAATGCAATTTTAAGGGGCACATCGGGATCTAGGGGGTTGTACTCTGGATTTGCAAACGACTCGGAATAGCCAATGAATAGAGGGATGTTTACGCCTGATTCCTTGGGGAAAAAGCGTCCCATCTGGATGGTGGTGCTAAGGTCGTACTGGTAAAAATCGTGCATACTGCGGTCGTTCACCTTCTTCTCAATCGATCCAAACCCGGGTTTTATGGTAGTACCGGCCAGGGTTACCATGGCCAAGTCGGCCAACTTGGCCGATACTCTAGCGTTGGCTGCCCATCCGCCCTTGCTTTCGGCTTGTGTTAAGCGCATCTCGTTTACCCACACTATACCCGACTTGGGATAGCCATCATCATTGGGATTTCCAGCCCGCTCAGGGTTACGTACCCCAATCATTATTACCCTAACATTGCTTAGGCTAGGGTTCCCTGCCACTTTAACCTTCCTGTCACCATCGGATATACCATAAACAGTGGTGTAGCTAATCATTGAGCCCTCCTTCCGCATCTCATCGTTACGAAGCATCTTAACGGTTTGGAAGAGCTCAAGGTCAATGTCTAAAAGGTTTTCACGTGGCCAAACCCTTTCCCTGTCGGTCTCGCTATTGTTGTTATACCTACCAGGCGGTGTAAGCACAAGCGGAATTTCGTACTCGTAGTAGTTGTTGTTGTAATCGGTGCCCAGCCTAACAAATAGATTCAGCTCCTCGTCCCTGAGCGGATACTCAGTAATTGCTTCGGCATGGATATCCATCATCATGCGCCGATACTGCCTTATGTCGAGATTTACATTTCGGAACACCGCACGCGCATCACCATCAGCCAAATTAACCACCTTAAGCTCCATGGCCTGCTCGTTTAGCTCTGTCATCTGGGGTTGTGTCGGATCAATCACCCTATCAACTCCAGGAGGAAGCACGTAGTTCACAGGAACCCTTGTGTAGTTCTCCTCAATGTTTACGGCAGATACTTCGAAAGCGCCTGTTGGCAAATCGTTCTCGGGCATCCCTTCCTGCCCCTGAATAAGAGCCCTATTGTAGCGTCGCCATTCACCTCTAACCAGCTCAAGGGTTGCAAAACGCAGTATGGTGGTATCTCTAAAGCCCTTCATGAACATACGCATGAAGCGAATGGATTTAAAGTCTTGGATATTACCAACCACTTTTTCGTACTCATCGATGGGCACTTTAAACTGATACCAGCTTACCTCTGACCGCTCTCCATTCTCGAGGCGAGCGTTGTACATTACCTTATCGGTTATAAAGTTGTAGCCAACCTCAAGGTCTTGTGGCCTTAACGAAATTCGATACTGATAGTAGGTTTCGTTTTCATTTAGGGTATAGTCGTTATTAATATCCTCGCCGTTGGGCTGAATTTGACCAGCCGTGGGGTAGTCCTCAACTACTCCATCGGGGGTGGGTTGCCCCGAGGCAGGGGAGTTCCCCTCGGGGTTATTAATGCGCTTGTACCTATCAAGGATTCCCGTTTCGGCGGCATCGTATATACTCGATCGGTAGTACCTAAAGTTATCGTTTGAGGGGTCGTTCAGCGCATCCTGGTATATCTTGGAGTTCTCGCCATACTGGGCCCTTAGCTGCTCAAGATAATCGTTAAAGAACAGAGCCTCATCATCGTCGCCTAGCCCATCGAGGCCCACGTCCTGAAATCTTCGGGCATTGGGGTCGGTGTCGAAGGCGCTAACAAGCGATTGCACTGCAGGAACACGACCCCAGGCTGTAGTATCGACATTGGTAACCACAGCGGAGTTAGGCAATCCGTTCTCGAAAGCACGCCTACCGTCGCGCAGCACATCCTCCGAAATTTCGCCCAGGTTGATATATAAATCGCCCCCATGGTGCAACGAGTCGTAAACAAAGGGATCCATTAGCCAGAACTCAACGTACTCGATGTTTGATGTTTCAAAGTCGGGTGATGGTAGCGACCGCATAATGCCCGCCCACTTATCCTGTGGGTTTGTGAAGAAACCATCCTCGTCGAACCCATTGGTGTTGTAGTTGTATGGACCACGCTCGTTGGGGTAGTATGCTAGGTTAAGCACGGGGATATTTGTGGCAATACCAGTAGGGGTTTGTCGGTTTGGAAAGATCTCCTTCTCAAAAATCTCCCTTACAAAGTGATTGCTTTGGGTATTCGGATCGCGACGAATATGACCAGGAGTGAGTGAGTTATTGCGCAGGAATAGTGGATCGATGGTGAACCATGACAGCATGGCCCTATTGAAACCATTCTGCAAATCGTTTACTAGGTTACCCTCGGGAAAAAGATCGGGTTGATGTTGGGGTGTACTTGCCAGCGACCATGAATACCATGACCGGAGATCGATGGATGTTTTGGTTCCCTCAAAATCATCAACATATACGGTACCCCCCTTGCCAATGGCCCTTGAGTGCCCGGGTATAAAGTGGGCGAATTCCGCATCGAAGGTAATGGTAGATTTGTCCTTGGTCTCGATAAAGGGCAGGAAGTCGACCGCCTTGGTCAGGAAACCCGATTCGGTTTGGTATGAGGTATTCAAGCCCCAGATGGTGTTGCTAATGGCCTCGTTACCATAGCTTACCTTTTGGGTGAATGGCCTCTCGGTTAGGTTAAGCACTGTGGCCCCAATGTTAAACTTGTCGGAGAATCTGTAATCGAAATGTGATCCCACCAGGGTCTTGGTCTGGAAGCTGAACATATCCTGACTTTCCAGCGATATTTGAATGGGGGTGCCCGACTCCAAAAGGCCTGGGTTAATAATTTTCACGGTTCCCATGATGTAATCAACGGTAAAGTCGGTACCCTCGGTTAGCTTCATCCCTCCTGCTGTAACCACCACCGATCCGCGCGGCACGTTCATAGCATTTAGCGGGATTTCGGAGCTGGATGATGATTGGTATGTTCCGCTAAGGCGGAACTTATTCTTTTCGGCCACCTGCCTTGCCTTTGTAAGGGTAGAGTCGTACAGCTCTTGATAAACGTACTGTTCAATCAGGTCGGGGTCGCCAATTTTTCGTGCCAAATCGCGCCCAAAGGGCTCAAGCACAGGGAATATGATACGGCCATTGCCAGAGTTTATGGTGACCCCCTCAATAAAGTCGAAGACTCCATCGGCGCCCGGATCGAGGTTGCTGTTGAGGTTATCGAGGTTCAACACCGATAGCAACGGAATATTGGCCGAGTTACCATCGGGAAGGTAGTTTACGGCTGTACCCGTCAAATCGTTTTGGTACAAGATATTTAGGTTAAACTCCTTTCGGTCGATTTGGAAAGCCCCAATGGTGTAAATATTCTTCATCATGAGGTTCCAGGTGGGGAGCCTTGGCGATAGGTTTGTGCCCTTAAGCAGCTTAAGAATTAGGGCATCAGGTGCCGTTATGCCATCGGTTGAGAACTCACCTACCTGATAGGTTCTTCCGCCCAACGTGTACTCGTAAGCAACGGCCAGTATCTCATCGGCATTTAGCGAGGTGTTCACCGAGATGTAACCAAGCTGGTTATTCACAGTAAATTCCGAAGCATTTAGCTTTCGGGCATTCTCAATCTTCTCGTAATCGACACCACCATTGAAGTTTGAAATTTGCGATAGCACAGCATTTACATCGGCAATGTTTCGAATGCCAACATAGGTGGTTTTCATATCGGTGTAAAGGCTGTTGATGTCGTTACGTGGATGTCCCACACCATTAACCATAAAGGCTTGCTTGGCGTGCATATTCTGGTAGTTCTCGCCCAGGTCATGGAAAGCCACCACATCGCGAGAGTTATCGAAGTTGCCCCGCTTATTTGTTACCCACACCTCAATACGGGTGATATTAATACCACTATTAACTATGGGGAGATTTTGCAGCGACCGGTTGTATGTGTCGCGGAAGTAGTGCGACAGGAAGAAGTGCTTATTGGCCTCGTACTCATCGGCCTGTATTTCGAACTCCTTGGCCTGTGCTCCGCCACGAACCTCGAGTACTTGGGTTTCGCTATTCTGCTTCGAGAAAATACTTGTTACCGTAAGCCTCCCAAATTTTAGCTGGGTTTTAAGACCAAATAGGCTTGAACTTCCCGTGATGAGGGTGCCAGGGAGAGGTAGCGACACATTACCCGCCTCAATCTTCTGAATTATCTCATCTTCAAAGCCTGTGTACTCAAGCTTAACGTTGTTCTCAAAGTCGAATGTGGCCTCGGTATTGTAGTTCACCTCCATGCGCAGCTTTTCGCCCACGGTACCGTTAACATTCATCTGAATTTTCGATTGGAAATCGAAGGTGAAGTTTTGGCGATAGTTCTCGGCGATGGTGGGGTTATCGGTGCGGGTGCTGGTAACACCGAATAGCAGCTCGGCGGTTCCCTGTGGGATAATCTCAATGACGTTGCTACCAAAAATCCTATCGAAGGTTTCGCCACCCACCTCCAGCCTGGGCAGGATTCCTGCTCCTCGGCCAACGGTTTCGCCTTGCCTCCGCTGCTGCCAGTAGCTACGCATCGATTGCTCAAACTGAAAGCTGCGGTACTCCTCCTCGCTCATCACCCTTGGCGGCCTAACGTTTACGTCGCCAACCTTATAGTATACGGTGTACAGCTTTGTTTGGGCATTGTACTCCACCTCAACCTTTATGTTCTGAGGGTCGGACATGAAAAGAGGTGAGGATACCGACTGTGGATCCTGATCGCGAGGGATTGGAAACCGAAGAGTGGTTGTGTCGGAGTTGGGGGCAAGCGCTGTAGCGTAATTGAGCTCACCAACAATATTATTTGCACCCCAAGCTCTGTTTTGCGTGAGCAGATAATCTTGTCCGATAAGTAAAAACAGGGTAATTGCCAGTACCCTCCAGATCACTTGTGGTCCAATGTACTTCAAAGTAAATAGAAGTTATATTTTTTATAATCCCTTTAGCGCGTCTTTGATTAGGCTCTCAACAGTATGGGTCGGATTCTGCTTAAAAAGTTGATCTATAGTTTTCTCGGCTACGCTTTTGGTGAACCCTAGCATTACTAATGCTGATAACGCTTCTTGCTTAGCTGTATTGTTTGAAGGAGCAAAAATATCTTGCTCGAGTGCCGATTTACCTAACTTATCCTTTAGGTCGACCACAATACGTTGGGCTGTTTTTAGCCCAATACCCTTTATCCGTTTGAGCGTATTTACATCACCCTGCATGATGGCCTGCGCAATTTCATCGGCCGAAAGGGATGACAAAATAACCCTGGCCGTATTGGCTCCAACCCCCGACACGGAGATTAAGTGCCTAAACAGTTCCCTTTCGGATGTGCTGATAAAACCATACAAGAGGTGGGCGTCTTCTCTCACCACCTGGTGCAGATAAAGCATCACCTGCTCTTTGCCCTCGAGTGCAGCGTAGGTATTAAGCGATACGTTAACAACATAACCAATACCACCGGCTTCGACCACGGCATACGCTGGGTTAAGCTCAGCAAGATATCCTTTAATAAAATCGTACATAATCCATTGGGGTTCTATTCGGACTTTGAAGCAGGAAGAGGATTCTTGGTGAGCTCTTCGTACTCCCTCCGGTTTTTATGGATATCGATTGCAAGGAAAAGGGCGTTGCGGAAAGAGTTCTCCGAGGCTTTACCTTGCCCAGCAATTTCGAATGCAGTGCCGTGTGCTGGCGATGTTCGCACAACTGGAAGCCCAGCGGTATAGTTCACCCCGGTATCGAAGGCAAGTGATTTGAAAGGGATTAACCCTTGATCATGGTACATTGCCAGAATTGCATCGAACTTAGAAAAATTATCTGCCCCAAAAAACCCATCGGCTGGGTAGGGCCCAACGGCAACAATCCCCTCCTCGTTTGCCTGTTTTATCGCCGGTATAATCACCTCAAGCTCCTCGGTGCCCAACACACCAGCATCACCAGCATGAGGGTTTAATCCCAGCACGGCAATGCGGGGTTTACGTATACCAAAGTCCTTCACCAGCGAATTGTTGAGCAGCCTTAGCTTTTTTACAATTAGCTCCTGGCTAATGCTTTTCGGAACTTCTGATAGCGGAATGTGCCCTGTAACCACTCCAACCCTCATGATGTCGCTAACCAACAGCATGAGCACCTCCTGGGTATCGAAAGTGCTGGCTAGGTATTCGGTGTGCCCTGGAAAACTAAAAGTTGACGACTGTACATTCTGCTTATTGATGGGTGAGGTTAAAAGCACATCTATTTTTCCTGCCTTCAGATCGGCAATGGCTGCCTCAATTGAGCGCACTGAGCCCTCGCCTGCAATCTCGGTTGTTTTGCCCAGCTCTACCCGCACATTGTCGTCCATACAGTTAATTATATTCGGCTTCCTTGAGTTTACCTCCGAAATATCCTTAATTTGGTTGAAGTTAAAGTTCTCCATATTTATGGCCTTTCGGTGGTATGCCGCCACCTTGGGCGAGCCGTACACCACTGGCACACAGAAATCGTTTACCCTGTTATCCGATAGCGTTTTTATAATAACCTCGTAACCAATTCCATTTATATCGCCCTGGGTAATACCCACAACTACCTTTCCGTCAATCATATATCGAATGTTTTTAAAAAACCACCAAAATTAAAATCAATACTAGCCAACGCTTTAATTAGGCAAAGATAGCAATTTGGGTTAAAGTTCAGACAGCTTAAAACTTTTGTTTCGTTGCTTTGCTCACAATTTACTAACAACTGCTACAGTAGCACCTGAGAAAAGGTTATTGCTACGCTGTATATTGTGAGCCAAGATCCAGAGGTGTAGGAGATGTCTTAGTTTTAGTTTAAGAGTCTCCGACAAAAATTTCTTATAATGATAATCAAGTGACAGACTACTCCCTATTCTCGTATGTAATTGTTAAATTTGCAGCATAAAATAGAATGCGATGTCAATAAATGATATTCAGGATCAGATAATTGAAGAGTTCACCATGTTCGACGACTGGATGGACCGGTACCAGCAACTCATAGACCTTGGGAACGATTTATCCCCAATTGACGAGAAGAAGCGCACGGAGCAGCACCTGATTAAAGGGTGCCAGAGCAAGGTGTGGATCGATGCCGAGCTAACAGATGGAAAGTTAAAATTTGTAGCCGATAGCGACGCCATCATTACCAAAGGTATTGTTGCCCTGCTAATTCGAGTGCTTAACAACCGCACCCCAAAGGAGGTGATTGATGCCGACCTATACTTCATTGACAAGATTGGGCTAAAGGAAAACCTCTCGCCCACACGATCGAACGGACTGGTTGCCATGATTAAACAGATGAAGCTTTACGCACTAGCTTATCAAGCTAAGCTTAATGGCTAACAAACATTATTACGCCTAACCTGTTACTTTATATCACCACATAACCTTTATGCCATGTCACAACCACTCGACATACTAACCGTTGAAGCCAACATCCTTAAGGTGCTTAAAGATATTTTCGACCCCGAAATCCCCGTTAACATTTACGATCTGGGTTTAATATATGAGGTTGATGTTGAGGATAGCGGCAAAACCAACGTGAAGATGACCCTAACCGCTCCCAACTGCCCCATGGCCGACCAGCTGCTGCAAGAGGTAAACGACCGAGTAGCCGAGGTTGATGGTGTTACCGAAGTGGTGCTCAACCTCACCTTCGACCCCCCCTGGGACAAAAGCATGATGAGCGAGGAGGCCATGCTGGAGCTGGGGTTTTTGTAAAGCAATGAATTATCATCCCAAAACATCTGCAAAAAGTCATAGTATAGCCTAATCGGTTGCCGTAAATTTGCAGCAACCAATTACTAACTACTATGACAATCAAAAAGATACTTAACAATGCCCGTAGCTACTCCATAATCACCATTGGGCTAGCAATTTTTGCATTGGCTTGGACAGCCTTTCTAATCCCTCACCGTATTACCGGTAGTGGCGTTTCTGGCATTGGGGCGCTAGTATACTACGCTACAGGATTCCCAGTTGGATATACCTTTTTTATTGTTAACCTTGGGCTGCTCCTAGTGGCCATTAAGGTGCTAGGCGCAAGCTTTGGCGTAAAAACCCTTTTTGGGGTTTCTATAGCGGCTCTGCTCCTATCGGTACTCCAATCGGTAATTCAGGCCCCAGTGGTAGAGGATAAGTTTTTGTCCACCATAATTGGGGGCGGTTTAGGAGGCGTGGGGCTTGGAATTATTTTCACGCAGGGAGGAAGCACTGGGGGTACCGATATTATAGCCATGATTGTAAATAAGTACCGCAACATTAGCCCCGGTAGGGTAATACTACTTTGCGATGTGTTTATAATTGGCTCATCATTCCTCGTTCTTACCGAGCTGGAGCCGGTCAAACGAATTGAAACCATTGTGTATGGCTACGTGGCCATGGCCCTCCAAGCCTATGCAATAGATGCGCTGCTGTCGGGCAATAGGCAATCGGTGCAGGTGCTCATCTTCTCAAAGAATTACACCGAAATTGCCGACAGAATATCCGTTGGGATGGGGCGTGGTGCCACGGTAATTGATGGGATGGGTTGGTACACCAAGGAGCCACAAAAAGTTATTATCACCCTAGTGCGCAAGCACGAAGCCAGCGACCTTTTCCGCACGATAAAGGAAATAGATAGCAAGGCATTTATATCGGTTGCCAACGTAATGGGGGTTTACGGAAAGGGGTTTGAGCAGATCCGACATTAGGGTGTAAACCCAGCTTACCTTTATAATTAAGTAGCCCCACATCAAATGGGGGTATTTACTTTTAAGCGTGGTATTTCTTTTTGCTGAGGCTTAGCTACCTTTGCGAAAAATTTACAGCAGAAGTATATGATGAAGCTTACACCTATTTTTAAGGCAGCCCGAGTTTATACAATTATTGTTTTCGGTCTGTTTCTCTACTCCCTTTCCTGGACAGCATTCCTTCTCCCCCACAAAATTACAGGAGGAGGAGTATCGGGCATTGGCGCTCTAATATACTATGCAACAGGCTTCCCAGTTGGTTACACCTACTTCCTAATTAATATTGGGCTTATATTTTTAGCCATAAAGGTGCTTGGTGCAAATTTCGGGGTTAAAACTGTTTTTGGGGTAGTAGCAGGATCGATACTGCTCTCGGTGCTTCAATCGGTAATTCATTTGCCTGTGGTGGAGGATAAGTTCCTGTCGGCAATAATTGGGGGCATACTATCGGGGGTTGGCCTTGGGGTTATATTTACCCAAGGCGGAAGCACAGGGGGTACCGATATCATAGCTATGATTATCAACAAGTATCGTAACATAAGCCCGGGTAGGGTTATCCTAATGTGCGATGTTTTCATTATAGGATCATCATTTTTGGTTCTCACCGAGCTCGTTCCAGTAAAACGCATCGAAACCATTGTATACGGATACGTGGCTATGGCCATTACGGCATACGCAATTGATGCAGTTCTGTCGGGAAGTCGTCAGTCGGTGCAAATGTTCATCTTCTCGCAAAAGTATAGCGAGATTGCCGACCGTATAACCAATCAAATAAACCGTGGTGTTACCGTTATCGATGGCACAGGATGGTACACCAAGGAGAGCCAAAAGATTGTAGTGACCCTTGTTCGAAAGCACGAAGTAAGCAGCATTTACAAGATCATCAAGGAGGTAGACCATGATGCCTTCGTGTCGGTGGCCAATGTTATGGGGGTTTACGGCCAAGGGTTTGAACGAATCCGATCGTAGCATCGACCAATATCAAAGCAGCAGCTTAATGGCTTCAAAAAAAGCTAAAATGCACCCGGCTGGCTAGGAGTTTTCCTGCAAAATATCTTTATTTGTCAAAACAACCGTTTTCAACCAAACTTCATCATGAAAAGAAATCTTATCCTTGTTAGCATCACGCTTAGCATCATCGCTGCAGCTGTTTTTGTTGCACTTCTTACCCGTGACTCGGAAAAGGCTTTTCAGCAAGAGCAGCTAGTCGAACTTCATGCAGATGAGATTGATCTTCCAACATTAGAATATGGCATCCCCATAGACTCATTCAATGTGGAAACATATACCGTTAAGCGAAATCAGACCCTGGGCAGCATTTTGCACTCGCACGGGGTGAGCAACCAGCTGATAAATCAGCTGGGCAGCAAGGCTAAGGATGTTTTCAACATCCGCTCGGTGCGGGCCGGAAACCAATACAAAGTTTTTACAGCTCGCGATACCACCAACAGGCTTGAATACTTGGTGTACGAACACACCCAGACAGATTATGTTGTATTCCATTTTGGCGATGAGCTGAGCGTAACCCTGGGCCAGCATGACATTGTTCCCGTTACACGAATTAGCGAAGCCGAAATTAGCTCCTCCCTATGGGAAGCGATGAAAAGTTATAACATAAACCCTGTGCTTGCGCTGGACCTTTCCGATGTGTTTGCTTGGGCTGTCGATTTCTTTGGGCTTTACCAAGGCGATAAGTTTAAAGCGATATACGATGAGCTATACGTTGGCGATGACCCCATTGGCATTGGAACCATACACGCCGCCTGGTTTGAGCATCGTGGTCAAAAATACTATGCTTTCCGATATATGCAGGATTCGGTATGGAGCTACTGGGACGAGCAGGGCAATAGCCTTCGCAAAACATTCCTTAAAGCCCCCCTCCGATTCTCAAGAATTAGCTCAGGCTTCTCGTATAGCCGGATGCACCCTATCCTTAAAATTCATCGTCCACATACTGGAGTTGATTACGCTGCCCCCGAAGGAACTCCTGTAGTGGCACTTGGCGATGGAGTGGTTATCGAAAAGGGGTATAACAATTCGGCTGGTAACTATGTAAAAATCCGCCACAACAGCGTATACACCACTGGGTATAACCATTTCTCACGGTTTGGCAAGGGTATAGCAAAGGGTGTGCGAGTGCAACAAGGCCAAGTAATAGGCTACGTGGGCAAAACCGGATTGGCCACTGGCCCTCATCTGGATATGCGTTTTTGGAAAAACGGCAAACCTATCGACCCACTTACGGTAGAAGCCCCCCCCGTTGAACCCATTAAGGAGGAGAACAAGGAGCTATTTGCAAATGCCATTGCGCCATTTAGAATGAAACTCGATAGCATATCGCTTCGTCCTGTATTTCCTGAGCACAGCGCATACTCCTTCTTTTAGCAGGTGTCGGTATGCTCTTGTGATCCAAAAACTGGATATTGAAAAATTCTATGCCTGTATAATGTGTTGACATTGTTTTCATTTAGCCCTAATTTGTTAGAAAAATTTAGGCTATGAAAACACTAATTATAAAACCATTAACAATTGGGATCCTGACCATTGTCCTTGGTTTATCATCATGCAAAACAGGATACTACCTGCCAACTATAACGCCCCTCTGCTGCAAAACCAAGGCGATGCCCAAATTTCAGGAGTTATAGGGGTTGGAAGCCACGAGCTACAATTGGCCTACGCACTCTACAACAATATTGGCTTAGCTTTTACCGGCAGCTACTTTGCCGAGGATAAAGAGCTTACGATTAATGATCAAAATGTAGAAATCGCCGAACATTTCACCTTTTTTAGAGGGTAGCCTTGGGTACTATGGGCAAATGTGAAAATGGGGAAATATAGCTTATTTGGTGGCGCTGGTTAAGGAAGGGTGCCGGCCGATTTCCACAACTCATTTTCTGCGGCGGCAACCAAACGGCATTACGAAAAAGGTATTTACACAGCCAGCAAATGGTTTCACAAGTAATTTTGTTGATGTAAACGGGGTGCTTCGGCTTTCAGGTGTTAACATCAACAACGAAAACAACCAGCTTGCTGAGCCTAGGGTTGCAATACTAATAATGGGCTATAAAAATTTGAAGCGCCATGCCGATGGGGGGCTTACGCTCCCCTACAAGACAATGGGTAACTAGGGTTAATCGGCATCCATCATGCTAAGCAGCTCCTCGAGCACCCTAGGGTAGTGTGCGTACTCTAGTGCGTGAATTTTTTCTGCCAGAGTTTGAGCCGTATCGCTCTTACTCACGATACACTTCGCCTGGAAAATTATATCGCCCTCATCGTAATGTTCGTTTACATAATGAATAGTAATGCCCGATTCTGCTTCACCAGCAGCCAAAACAGCCTTATGCACATTATCTCCGTACATTCCCTTCCCCCCAAATTTGGGAAGTAACGCAGGGTGAATGTTGATTATTCTTCGACGGTAAGCCATCACCATATCAGCTGGGATTAACCTTAAAAACCCTGCAAGCACAATCATATCAATGCTTCTGTTTTGCAATATAGATAAAACCTGACCACTTTTTAGATCCAGGGCTGAGAACACAATTGCTTCAACTCCCATACCCATAGCCCTTTCTAGCACGTAAGCATTGGGGTTATCGGTGAGAATTAGCGCTACTTTACCCAACGGCGAGCCTAAAAACCATGAGTTGATATTCTCGGCATTACTTCCAGAGCCAGAAGCAAAGATTGCTATACTCCTCATTATATGAACGTTTAATTAATGGGTTATCAAAAAAACGAAAAAAGTGTGGTTCAAAGCATCAAAAATAAAAACAAAAAATATACTTTTGCCCAGAATTTAAGATTAAGCTTTTTAAATTGGCTTAATATCTTTTTCTTTGCATTTGAATAAACTAATTATTAATTAAACATTTAAAGCTATGTCTGATATTGCTACCAGAGTTAAGGCCATTATCGTTGACAAGTTGGGAGTTGATGAGAATGAGGTAACTCCTGAGGCCAGCTTCACAAACGATTTGGGTGCTGATTCACTTGACACCGTTGAGTTGATTATGGAGTTCGAGAAAGAATTCAACCTTTCTATTCCTGACGAAGAAGCTGAAAAAATCAGTTCAGTTGGCGATGCAATAAGCTACATCGAGAACAACTCAAAGTAAAACTTTTTTAAACCTGACAGCTATTTTTTATTAACTATTTGAACTATGGAGCTAAAACGTGTTGTTGTAACTGGACTAGGAACACTTAACCCCATTGGGAACAATATTAATGAGTATTGGAAGAATCTTGAGCAAGGTGTTAGCGGTGCCGATATGATTACCAGCTTTGATACCAGCAAGTTCAAAACCAAATTTGCATGTCAGGTGAAAAACTTTGATGCCCTCCAGCATTTTGACCGAAAAGAGCTGCGCAAGTACGATCCTTACTGCCAGTTCGGTATGGTTGCGGCTCACGAAGCATTCCTCGACTCGGGGCTTGATCTTGAGAAGATTGACCACGATGCCGCAGGAGTAGTGTGGGCCTCTGGCATAGGAGGAATTCAAACCTTTATGGAGGAAATGAGAGGCTACTTCGCGGGTGATGGCACTCCGCGATTTAGCCCTTTCTTTATCCCCAGAATGATTGCCGATATTGCCTCGGGACATATCAGCATCCGCTACGGGTTTAGAGGACCAAACTACACCACAGTTTCAGCCTGTGCATCATCAACTCACGCTTTAATCGATGCGCTTAACCTAATTCGCTTAGGCCAGGCCACTATTATGCTGACCGGGGGATCAGAAGCGTCCGTAAACGAAGCGGGAATGGGAGGCTTTAACGCTATGCAAGCCATCTCAACCAATAACGAGGAGTACAAAACGGCTTCGCGTCCGTTTGATGTTACCCGCGATGGATTTGTTATGGGCGAAGGTGCAGGTGCGCTTATCCTTGAGGAGTATGAGCATGCCAAGGCTAGAGGTGCAAAAATTTACGCCGAGCTGGCTGGCGGTGGAATGACTGCCGACGCTCATCACTTTACCGCACCACATCCCGATGGTTTAGGGGCAAAGAATGTGATGATCAACGCCCTAAAAAACGCAAACCTAAAGCTAGAGGATGTCGATTACATCAACGTGCACGGCACAGCCACACCACTTGGTGATATTGCCGAGATAAAAGCAATTACATCCGTATTCGGTGAGCACGCTTACAAGCTAAGCATAAGCTCAACCAAATCGATGACTGGCCACCTTCTTGGTGCAACGGGAGCCATTGAAGCCATTGCCGCAATTTTTGCCATTAATAAAGGCATTATACCTCCAACCATCAACCACGCTAATCCCGACCCAGAGATTGATCCCAAGGTTGACTTGACCCTTAATAAGGCTAAAAAACGCGAGGTAAACGTAGCGCTTAGCAACACCTTCGGGTTTGGTGGCCACAACTCATCCGTGGTCTTCAAAAAATTTGTTGAATAGAACAAGTGATTCGTTTCTTCTTTAGGTCAAAAAATATCAAGCTAAACAGTGCTGATGTATCATTAAAACGCCAGCTTAGCAATAATTTTGCCCTAAAACCAAGGAATCTGAATCTTTACAAAATTGCTCTAATTCACAAATCGGCCACTTCCTCCGTGGCCAATGGCCGTAAGGTGAACAACGAGCGCCTCGAGTACCTTGGCGACTCTATCATCGACTCCATTGTTGCCGAATATCTCTTCTTAAAGTACCCTAACGAGAGCGAGGGTTTTCTCACCAAAATGCGTTCGCGCATAGTTAGCAGGAGCAGCTTAAATGCAATAGCCCTAACCATTGGCCTCGACAAGCTGGTAGTTACGCAAACCAACAACCCATTGGCCCATAGACATATCTTTGGCGATGCCTTGGAAGCATTTGTGGGTGCAATATATCTCGACAGAGGCTTTAAAACTACTCGCAATTGGATAAACTCTTTCATCCTAGATAGGCACGTAGATCTTACCACCCTAAAGGAAACCGAGACCGATTACAAGAGTCGAATCATTGAATTAGCCCAAAAAAACAAGCTCTGCATACAGTTCGAGTGTGAAGAGCAAGCAACCGAACGAGGTCAAAATCCATCATTTGTGGCAAAACTAACGCTTAACGATCGGCTGCTCGGGACAGGGTTTGGTCCATCCAAAAAGGAAGCTGAACAAAATGCAGCAATGGTAGCCCTCGAACGGATTGATATTTTCCCACTGCCCGGCAAACAGCTGAAGCCAGATACTATTAGCTGGGAAAACTAGAGAAATACAAACCCGCCCCGAATTGTTGTTGGCGAAACATTGGTTGACCTATGAAAAAAAAGCAGATTAAGCTTGAGGTGCCAAGCGAAAAAGCCACATTCTTTGCACTCTCCTCAACCCTATCGATACACAAGTTGGCCTGGGAGCTAAACCAAGCATTACAGCTTAAGCTTTCGCAGGGCAGTGGGCTAAAGCATTTAGATTTGTGCTTCCCTACCCTTACGAACGAAGAAGGCTTGGTTCCCTACTCTATTAAAATCGTGAAGAACAAATTTGAATCGAACCTGCTGGTTAAGGAGCTGCCCCACATCGACTACATTCTGAAAATACAAGGCGATATGCCCGCATTGAGAATAAAAGATTTTATTACCAAAATAAAGGCAATTCCATCGGTTCTTGCAGCAATAAGCATCGACACAACCAGGGTAAAAGGGCTAGGTCCACTGCAAAACCTTTAGCGTAAGCTATATAAAAAACAATGCAGGCGGGAACCACCCCGCCTGCATTAACCCTAAAACCTTAAACCTATGAAAAAACACTCTATTAATCTTTCCCAAGGGAAAGTAGAATGATTTAACACTGCAAATATAGCAATAAGATTAGCTAACAGGAATTAACGTGTGTTAAATACTGTTAACCCTTAGCCGAAAGGTGTTCCAAAGTATTTACATTTGTGTTCATGAGACGTAGCGCTATATGGATATTGGCCAGCCTTATCATGCTGGCAACTATTGGTT
>JAVERU010000187.1:0-4033 GCA_034006965.1 Tenuifilaceae bacterium | reverse complement strand
TGTTTCAGAAGGAAGATGCGCTTGATTACTACCTCCCAAGGTTTATAGACCTCTTGCCTAGGGTGAAAAGTCCTAGTGTGAGGCGGCATTTTGCCAAGCTTATTGCCACGGGCATACGAAGAGTTGTAGAGAAGAAAGCCTCTAAAGCCTGTGAGCGTGAACTTTGGATTACTGACTTGGAGCCACTCGAGGAGGTGTGCTTTAGGTGGTTTGTGGAGGAGGATACCAGACCTGCAGTAAAGGCTCATTGCCTTGAGATACTATACCTACTCTCCACCCGTGAGAAATGGATTGCCGAGGAGCTACCAACTATCATTGAGAATCAAATGGCGTTTGGGTCTCCAGGATTAAAAGCCAAGGGAAGGGCAATACTTAAGCTATTACGGTAAATTTCCTAATATGATTGTCCGCTAACATACCTAAAGTTAAAATATAGAGAATACGTCATTGCGAGAAGTGTTTTTTATGACGAAGCAATCTACTCGTATTCAGTGAAATAAAGATTGCTTCATCCGCTGGCTGGCGGATTCGTAATGACGATTCGGTGTTTTGGTATCGAAACGGATAGTCATATTTTCTAAATAATCTTTACTCCATCTTTTGCAATAACTCCAATTCGGTTATGACCATCAACCACAGCTTGTAATTGATTCCCTGCTCTTACGTGGCGTACCATTGCCGACTCGAATACGGCGGGGATATTGTCTAAAAATTTGTAATCAATAAACCCCTCATGCATATACTCGTTTACTGTGATGTAGGCTACCTTAAATGATGTGAGGTTCTGGAAGAAATGTGTACCCTGGCTGGGGTCAATTTTGTAGTTATCCTGGCCTGCTTCTACAATAATTTTTGCTGCTGATATTTGTGGCCATTTAACGGGTATACCCAGCCAGCTATCGCTCGATCCCCAGCGACCGGGGCCAATGAGTATGTAGTTGCTTCCTTTTTTTACGAACCGTTGGTTTATCTTTTCCAGTTCCTGAGCAATTTTGAGGGTTTTGGCGGGGTCAAAAGCATCAGCCTTAATGTACACAATATCCTTTAGGCCGTTGAATATCCCATTGCCCAGCGCCGAGGGGGAGTATAGAATTAGGTTCGATTTATCAATTGCATCCAGATTAACATTGATTAGATCCCTATTCTGTACAATTGGCCTAATCTGAAGCACGCTAAAGATTTTGGGTTTACCCGGAGGCGGATTTAGATTAACGGCAAACTCAATCTCAACAGGATTATTCATCTCGTATTGCCCCAGCTCTAGCACATCTCTAATGATCTCGGGTAGGGGAAACTGCTTGTGCTTGAGAATTCCAGCAAAAGTGATTAGCGGCACACCCGTTCCGTTGTAGCCATCGCTTATTCGTTGATTTTCGTAGTCGAAGGTTGATCCGGCCAGGGTGAGCGTTCCATTGCCAAACGCTTCCCTTACGTTTATCTCAAGCAGGTTTATGTCATCATCGGTTGATGGGACAAAGCTGGTTGGTTGCAGGTCAAGGGCATAGAATGTTTTTTGCGTTTCCCTTATGGCCATCTCAGGGGTCGATAGCTGTAGCAGTTTCTTGGGATATTTAGGTGAGAATCGTAGCGATGGTTTCCCCTCCACAACATGCTTTCCTAGCCCAAGGGCTATACTTGCAATTCCATCTACAGGCTTTTCGGGCTCAATGGGGTAGAAGTTTAACGACCGTGCTACACCCGAAACATTGGGGTAGAATATATCGCCATAAGCAGTACCTGTTACCTCTTGGAGTACTATGGCCATCTTTTCCTCGCTAATCACGTTGTGCGTTGCCTCCATGTAGCTTTTACTCTCGCTGTAGTAAACCGAAGCGTATACACACTTAATGGCCTGGCTTAGCAGCTCTATCATTTGGTTGGCGCTCTCACTTACGTTAGGTATCATATAGGTTTTATAGATACCAGCAAAGGGCTGGTAGTGGGAGTCTTCAAGCAAGCTCGATGAGCGAATGGCAAGTGGGTTTCGGGCAACCGCTATAAATGCGTACAAATCTTTAAGTATACGGTTTGGTAGCGATGCGTTTAAAAAATGCCTTAGTATCTCATCGTTGTTAGCCTTGGACAGGGCTATGCTATACAGGTTGTTGCTCTCCATGAACTCGTCAAAAACATCGGTACATATTACCACGGTACGTGGTATGGTAATAACCGTTCCGTCGTAGCGGTGCATGAGGTGGCTGTGCTTGATCACCTGATCGATAAAAGCCAATCCACGCCCCTTACCACCCAACGACCCATCGCCAATACGTGAGAAGATTTGATACTCATCGTAGCTATCGCGATAGAACTTGGCGATTATTCCCCTGCCTTTGCTTTGGCGATACCTATCGATGGTGTCGAATATGAAACGCCTGACATCATCGAGGTTTTTAAAATCTTCGGGGGTGATGTACTTGAAAATATCGGCAATGGGGAAAAGGGCACGGGCAGTTAGCCATTTAGAGAAATGGTTTCGTTGGATATGGTAGGCCAGCGAGTCGTCGGGTACCTGAAAAATCACTTCTTGCAATGCTTTAAGGTCGGGGGCTCGGAAAATTTCCCTGCCCGTTTCGGGCTCAATAAACACAAAGTCGCCAAAGGCAAAGTATTTTACCACAAAGTTGTGCAGCTCTAGCGAAAGGGTTTTCGAGTACTTGTGAATAAATCCTACTTTAAGCTGCTTTGCAATTAGCTGGTTGTTGATGTCGGACGATTGGAGTAGAATTGGCATGAATGGGTTATCGCCCTTAATCATCTCCACCATTTTCACACCCGCACGATCAAGCATTTTGCCCTTTTGCGGGTATCTCATATCGGTGATAATGCCAAGCATATTGTGCTTGTACTTTTCGTAAAGCTCTTCGGCCTGATCGTAGTTACGAGCCAGTAGAATTTTGGGCCGACCCCGCATGCGGAGCATTTTTTGGTGCTCGTTAAGGCCTTCGGTCATGAACTCCTTACTCTGCGTGAATATTATATGGTAAAGGCTCGGAAGGTAGGCCGAGTAGTAACGAACGGAGTCTTCAACCAGCAGAATAACCTGAACACCAACCTCATTCACATCGTGCTCGGCATTCATGCTATCCTCAATTAGCTTGATTATGGCAAGCATTATTTGGGCATTCCCAAGCCATGAAAAAACGTAGTCGATGGCGCTCAAATCCTCGCGGCTGAGTTTAAGCGATACCTCGCGCGAAAAAGGGGTAAGCACCACAATGGGTTTCAGTGGGTATTTCTCCTTTATCCTTTTAGCCAGGCTAAATGGATCCATCCCCTCAATATTCAGCATGGTGATTATTAGGTCGATGGGTTTGCTCTCGAGCATAGAAAAAGCATCGGCCGCGGAGTTGACCTGAAAAAATTTGGGGGGATATCGGAGGTTGAGCGTTACATACTCGTTAAATATCTGTTCCTCAATTCGTCCATCCTCTTCGAGCATAAAAGCATCGTACTTACTACAGATGAGAAGTACATTTAAAATCCGTCGCTTCATCAGCAAGTCAAAGGCTGTCTCGACAAAGTAATACTTTCCTGCGTCGCTGTCGGGTGATTTTGGAATCATAGTTCTACTACCATTTTAGTGGATGATGCTTTCCCGCTGGGTTTTTGTAAAGGTTTTCTCCAGAAGCCGTTCGGTTGATGAGGTGTCCCGGCCTTCTCCAACATCAAGTATCCCCCCGCTCTTAGGGTGAGAGATTAGGGTAACGTATTTATGGCCCTTTTGAAAGGCCTTCTCGTCAATACTAATATGCTCAAAGGGTACATACGAATTCCTGCGATCCATGCCCCTTGGGGTGCAACGGTGCATGATTCGGTTCACTAGCCGAAAACTACAGCTAAGGTACGCTGCGGTTTTACTCTGGTCCTTTGTAGCGTTGAGAAGGTCGATGACTTTTATCTCAAAGCTAAAGGTTTGCCTGTCGTGCTTGTTGGCCCAGCCAATGGATACCTGCCTTACCTTCCCGTCGGCGCACAGGACTCGGGGGATACGGCATCGTACGTATGATTTGTAGTGCAGTATGTCCCGATGACG
>JAVERU010000030.1:0-26845 GCA_034006965.1 Tenuifilaceae bacterium | reverse complement strand
GCATTTTTTTTTAACGCCTTCATTGACGCTAAAGTCAGGGTAAATATAAACAGATTAAGGAGCCGGTCCAAATTTTAGGTTACTTTTTTTAAATGCGGTTGCCCTGGTTTTGCGATGGTGGTTCCCGGAAGGTCAACCACCCCAAGGGTGATGCTGAAGGAACCATACCAATATTCCGTAAGAGCTAACAGCGAGGATCTATCCACACTGCTGTGGACACGCCAGTCGTACCATGAATACCCCGACCTTTGGGTTAGCACCGCTAACTTTACCAACAGCGCTAAGCTATCCAGCACCAATCCGCAGCAAAGCCAATACTTATGGGGAACCGTGGAGCTAACCAAATGGCACGACTTTAACCGGAACGAGGTGGAAGGGTTGCTATACCTTCCCGAAAATTTCGACCCCACCAAGGAGTACCCCATGATGGTTTACTTTTACGAGCGCCATGCCGATAACCTGCATACGCACCACAAGCCAGCGCCCGGGCGCTCGGTTATCTGCCCCACATTCTACGTTAGCAATGGGTACATCGTATTTATGCCCGATATTGCCTACCTAGAGGGGCTTCCGGGCAAAAGCGCCTACGATGCCATTGTTAGCGGCACTATGGCCATGGTGAATAGGGGGTTTGTTGATATTAACAGGATTGGCGTTCAGGGGCAGAGCTGGGGTGGCTACCAAATTGCCTACCTAGTTACCCAAACCGATCTGTTCAAGGCCGCTTCGGCGGGTGCGCCGGTTAGCAACATGACCAGTGCCTACGGCGGTATTCGGTGGGGAAGCGGCTTGGCGCGTATGTTCCAGTACGAGCGCACCCAGAGCCGAATTGGTGCTACGCTGTGGGAACGCCCAATGCACTACATCGAGAACTCGCCGCTGTTCTATGCGCCTAGGGTGAACACCCCGCTGCTTATTCGCCATGATGATGCCGATGAGGCAGTGCCGTGGTACCAAGGCATTGAGCTATTCCTTGCCCTGCGCAGGCTCGAGAAGCCCGTTTGGATGATAAACTACAACGATGAGGCGCACAACTTGGTTCGCCGTGCCAATCGAATTGACTGGACCATCCGTATGCAACAATTCTTTGACCATTACCTAAAGGATGCTCCAGCACCCAAATGGCTAAAGTACGGAATTCCCCAAACCGAAAAAGGCGAAATGGGGTACGAGTTGGTTGAGTAATAAAATCTACATAAAACAAAAAAGGGCTGCCTGATTGGTAGCCCTTTTTGTGTTGTCGACAAATCGAAATTTATTATCCCAATACTTTTACCGCATTATTTATCCTGCTAACCGTTTCGTCGCGCCCAAGCAGCTCGCAAATATCGGCAACCCCTGGCCCTTTCGACTCGCCCACTAGGCTTAGCCTAAGCGCATTCATCACCTTGCCCATACCGTAACCCTTCTCGTTGATAAAGTTTTTAATGGCAGGCTCAATCTCACTGGCTAGGTAAGAATCAACACCTTTTATAACTTCGGAAACCTCATTCATAATAGCCCCCGTATCCTCCTTCCAGAACTTTTTGACCGTTGCCTCATCATACGATGTGGGTTGCTCAAAAAAGAATGATGCCTGATCCCAAATCTCATGCACAAAGCTAACTCGCTCCTTCACCAGCCCAACAATCTTTTCAACCCTTTGCGAATCATAGCTCACACCTTTTTCATCAAGTATCTTTGCAAACTCTTGCGCCAAATCCTTATCATCTTTTTTTACAAGATATTGATGATTGAACCACTTGGCCTTTTCAGGATCGAACCGCGCACCCGACTTGTTAACCCGCTCAAGCGAAAATTTTGCAATCAGCTCATCCATAGAGAAAATCTCCTGGTCGGTTCCCGAGTTCCAACCCAACAAGGCAAGTAGGTTTACAAAGGCATCGGGCAGGTATCCATCCTCGCGGTAACCACGAGATACTTCACCCTGTGCCGATTTCCACTCAAGCGGAAAAACGGGGAATCCCATCTTATCGCCATCGCGCTTGCTAAGCTTACCATTGCCGCTAGGCTTTAGCAGTAGCGGAAGGTGTGCAAATTGCGGCATCCTATCGGTCCACCCCAGCGCACGGTAAAGCAAAACGTGCAAAGGCAGGGATGGCAGCCACTCCTCGCCACGGATAACGTGTGATATTTGCATTAGGTAGTCGTCGGTAACGTTGGCCAGATGGTACGTTGGCAGCATATCGGCACTTTTAAAAAGCACCTTATCATCTAGGGTAGATGTGTTTACGGTTACCTCGCCACGGATTATATCGTTCATCACCACATCCTCGTTTTCGGGCATTTTAAAGCGGATAACCCACTGCTTGCCTGCATGAATACGTTTCTGCACCTCATCGGCCGAAAGAGCCAGCGAGGTTTTCATTTTGTTACGTATTTTTGCTCCGTAGGTAAACGCTTCGCCTTTGGCCTCGGCCTCCTTACGCATAGCATCTAGCTCCTCGGCAGTATCGAAGGCGTAGTAAGCATTGCCCGAAACAACCAGCTGATCGGCATACTGCTTGTAAATAGCCTTACGCTCGCTCTGGCGATAGGGGCCAAAATCACCACCCTCGCCAACGCCCTCATCAATCTGAATTCCGCACCACTTCAGCGACTCGTTGATGTACTCCTCGGCGCCTGGTACAAACCGCTGCGAGTCGGTATCCTCAATGCGCAGAATAAAAGTTCCGCCATGCTGACGGGCAAAAAAGTAGTTGAAAAGCGCGGTGCGTACACCGCCAATATGTAGTGGCCCAGTGGGACTTGGGGCAAATCGTACCCTTACGTTTTGTTGCGACATAGTTACTTTGGTTTATTTATGGTACAAAGATAGGGAATATCTATGTATGCGCACGATTTTGTAGGCACGTTTGGAGGTTGTGTTAGGGAAAACAGATAAGGGTAGCTAACCGCTTATTGACAGCTGCATTGCTGCTTAGTGTGAAATTTTTTTAATGTCGAATACTGAATATCGAATGTAGAATGATGAGGTTGGTATGGTGTGGGTGTTGACGAATAGCAGACTACCTTTTGCGTTTTTGTGTATTTGTTTCTAAGGTTTTAACAAAGAGCACTATACGCTATGTTGTCTTGTAGATTATCGTTAAAAAAAATTTTAATCATTCAAAAATGATAGCCCATTAATCTCCTCATTCCCTTATATTTGTTTCAAAGCTCTAAACAATTCTCAACTAACTCAGCAAACATTAGCCAACTAAACCATTAGCCTATTTACCAATCAAACCAACATACCAAAAGCTCAATATGATGAAAAAACTAACCCTACTCTTCCTAGCATCTATCGTTGTTTTGGGTGCATTTGCACAGGACAGAATTACTGGCCACAGCTTTGCCACCCGATCGGAGGTTATAGCCCAAAACGGTATGGCAGCCACCAGTCACCCCTTGGCCACTCAGGTTGCCATTGATATTCTTAAAGCTGGAGGGTCAGCTGTAGATGCTGCTATTGCAGCCAACGCCATTCTTGGATTAATGGAGCCTACCGGCTGCGGCATTGGTGGGGACCTGTTTGCCATTGTGTGGGATGCAAAATCGCAGAAACTACATGGGCTTAATGCAAGCGGCCGCTCGCCCAAAAATATGTCGCTCGAATATCTAAAAGAGGAAGGATACGAAAGAATACCATCGTATGGCCCTCTGCCAGTTACCGTTCCCGGTGCGGTGGATGGTTGGTTTGAGCTGCACAGTAAATTCGGGAAACTTCCCATGAACAAAATTCTTAGCCCTGCCATTGAATATGCTCGTAATGGATTTCCTGTAACAGAGCTTATTGCCTACTACTTGGAGCGTTCGGCACGTATCCTTGGGCAGTATCCAAATTTTAAGGAGACATATATGCCCAACGGCAAGATGCCCGCTAAGGGCGAAATTTTTAAAAACCCCGATCTGGCCAACACCTACGAGAAGATTGCCAAGGGTGGTCGCGATGCGTTTTACAAAGGTGATATTGCCAAAACCATTGCATCGTGCGTTCAGGAGCAAGGTGGCTTTTTGAGCTTCGACGATATGGCCTCGCACAAGTCGGAATGGGTAAACCCAGCATCAGCAAATTATCGTGGTTACGATGTGTGGGAGCTTCCACCAAATGGGCAGGGTATCGCCGCATTGCAAATTCTTAATATTCTTGAGGGGTACGATATAGCCTCCATGGGCTTTGGTAGCGCGGAGTACTTGCACCACTTTGTTGAGGCCAAAAAGTTGGCATGGGAGGATCGTGCCCACTACTATGCCGATATGCACCATGGTCTGGTTCCGGTTGACAGGTTGATATCCAAAGAGTACGCAGCCGAGCGCAGACAGCTTATCGACCCAGCAAGGGCCGCTCGACGATACGACCACGGTAATCTCGATAATCCAAGTACAATTTACCTTACCGTTGCCGATAAGGATGGTAATATGGTATCGCTTATCCAAAGTAACTACCGAGGAATGGGCTCGGGTATGACCCCGTGGGGGCTTGGTTTTGTGCTGCAGGATAGAGGCGAAGGGTTTAACCTTGAGGAAGGTTATTTAAATACTTATGCTCCCGGCAAAAGACCATTCCATACCATTATCCCCGGTTTTATCACCAAGGACGGAAAACCTTACATTAGCTTTGGGGTGATGGGTGGCGGTATGCAACCTCAGGGGCATGCGCAAATTGTGATTAATCTGGTCGATTTTGGGATGAATCTTCAGGAGGCTGGCGATGCACCACGAGTGCAGCACATTGGCTCATCGGAGCCCACTGGTCAAAAGATGACCGATGGAGGAACTGTTTTACTTGAAACTGGTTTCGACTGGGAAACCATTCGTACGCTTATTGGCAAAGGCCATAAAATCCAGTGGGATTTAGGTGGATTTGGTGGCTACCAAGCCATTATGTGGGACGAGGTGAATGGCGTGTACTATGGCGCATCGGAATCGCGCAAGGACGGTCAGGCTGCTGGATGGTAGCATCGAAATAATAGTTACTCTAAAGGACTTTGTATCGTTTTGTGAAACGGCAAGGATCTTTTTTTACTTAATCATTGTTGTCCGGGGAAATTAATGCTACAAAATAAGATCCTTCACTCCCCTGCGTTATAAATTGAAGGGGAGAGCGGGGGGGCTTGGTGGCGGCTTCGCCGCCACCAAGCCCCCCCCGCTCCAAACATTATGAATAGCCTGTCATTTCGACCGCCTGCCTGAATGACGCAGTCAGGCAGGAAGGGAGACCACGAAGTAGCAGAGAAGCTAAATCTTTAAAAGGTTTACCAGACACTACTGTTACTAAATAAGTAATTTAGCGTCATTCTTTGCCGTGGTTAAAGTATGTTTAAGCGGAACATATTACACAATTACTTGCAATCTGAGATTTTTTTTAAACGAGAAAATCAATTCTTTTTGCCGGCTTGATGCTAGCCTTTTTAGGGCTTTGTGCTAAGGAAAGTATGACGCCCGCAGCGGTGTACGAGGGCAACGCCCTAATTATTAAGGCCGATGGTGGAGTTCTTGGGGGAGAAGCTTCCTACGCTTATGTAAATGTCAAAAGAATTCGCTTTACACCTGCCAATCCAAAAACAGAGAGCTTAGGGGTAAAGAATGTTCAAGAGTTCATTATTGATGATATGCATTTTGTGAAACTTCAAACACCAGGGATATCAATAAGATCAAACGAACAGGTAGCTCCTAAGCTTAACCCAGCAGGTCGAAAGATATATCTTTACGAGCTGATTATCCAGGGTTTCATAGGTGCCAGTGTTTGTAGTGGTGGTTTTGTTTACAAACCCCATAACACCGTTTATATACAGTTCCCCGATACGAAATCGCCACGAGCAATAAATAATTTAACATTCTTACCTTTCCACAAAAAGGTGAGTAAGCGGGTGAGCGATTGCAAAGAGTTAAGCAGGAAGATCGCCAATAAAGGGGACGGTTATAAAGTAACAATGATTACCCCTCACGAAATGAAACTTGAGCTATTGTTGCGAATAGCCAAAGAGTTTGAGGCATGTGAAAAGCTGGTATAAATTCAATCATCTAATCGATCTCCCCTAGCTGCGCAAAGGGGGGATCGATTTTTTTGTGGTTGCACCATATATTTTTTAGATTTACTTGCAAAATCACTTGTTGATATGAGTTACGTTACCAACCTTCGCGGCCATAAGGAGGTTTACCAAACCCTTGAGAGGCTAGATATTAAATTTGAGTACCACGAGCATCCACCAGTTCCTACTGTGGAGGAAGCCTCAAATTATTGGGCTGGGATTGACTCGGCGCATTGCAAAAACCTATTCTTCCGTAACCACAAGGGCAACAGGCACTATATGGTGGTGTTCGATTACCGTCAAACCCTCAACATCCGCGATTTGGAGCAAAGGCTAAAGCAGGGCAAGCTCTCGTTTGCCTCGCCAAAACGGATGATGAAATACTTGGGGCTTGAGCCGGGCTCGGTGTCGCCATTCGGACTAATTCATGATACCGAGAACCACGTGCATCTTTTTGTTGACAAGAATTTGCAGGAGGCACATCATATCAGCTTTCACCCTAACCTCAACACCGCATCGTTAGTAATTTCACAAGCCGATTTTATAAAGTACCTTCAGCATGTGGGCAATAGCTACGAGTTTATTGAGCTGTACGATTAGCAACAATATTCATAGCTAAACGGCGCTACGGAGAATATACTTGTAGGGCCGTTTATTGTACCTAAAACTAAACGTTTAGCTGCTTGCAAATTAAGGGCGGACGGTTTTTATACGCTATAATGAATATGCCCGACACAAAAATACCCAGGGCAAAATCGTTGGCTGCAAAGAAATTGCATGCCAACTTGCCTACGCTAAACATTGAATTATAGGTAAAGCGTAACGCTAATCCTAAAGCAATTAGCTGCTGTAAGGGTTGGCAATACGGTTAGCTGCCGATTCCAAAGTACTTTCCTGTCAAGTTACAACTACTTTTGGTGGGTACTGTGCCGCTCAAATACCCACTGCATCGGCAAATAGCAATACAGCGTGTTGACAGCTGTTGTTCATTTGTATTCACTTGTATTTCATTTATTTATCTCTCGCTTGTCGTTGTCAAGCTGAGCGAACCTGCCCACAAAGCACAAACCCGACTACCGGACGGGCAAGTTTATCCCAGATTCGTCATTAGGAGTTCTGCGAACTAATGGCTTAGCTGGGTTTAACCCTCCCGATGAATCGGGACAAGCTGATTTAGAAAAACCAAATTTGTAAGCATTTATGATTGCAAATTCTTAGCTTATATTCATCGATATGTCATCATAACATTCGATTAATCTGTGTATTAACAGTATCGTTTTCTAATAGCGGTCATTAGAAAAAAAACGCTAATGACAAATTTGGGTTTATTTTGCATTTTTTGAGCAAGGGATATTCTAAAATCGACATTAAAGGGGGTTATTGGGGCCAGAATGTTTTAAGCACATTTGCATGCTCTTCTTTCAAGCGTTGCCTCATGCGGGCCTGCAAATGTGCTTAAAACTGTGGGTTAAACTAGACACAAAAAGCCACTAAAAACTATATTTCATTTTAAACATTAGCATGTTATAGTCTTTAAGATTAGCAAATAAGTTGTCTCCTTTGCCATCAAAAATTACAGTTGAAACGGTTATTTCTGAATTAATAGTGGCTTTGTATGCAATCTCAGGCATATAAACCAGGGCATAATTGTCTTTTAAATTATTCCAATCGGTAACAATGAAACCTCCACCAATGGGCGCAACTTTTAATTTTTCGTTAAAAAAATTCTTTTCCAAACGCAAAAAGAAATAGTCATTCAGGTTTTCAGCCCCACGTTCGTGAACAAATCCGTGCATATACTGTAGATTAAGATAGGAACCATCAGAAAAATTGTAATCGCCGCCCACTACAAATTTAATGTACGGTTTTGTTTTGTCTAAGATTAATGAATCCTGCGTAACAGGCACCGGCGACATTGGGAAAAGAGCAGATAAATCATTGGTCATTATCATATCATTCTCGGGAATAAATGCTGCTGCCTCAGCCCAAAATCCAATTCCGGCAATACTTGTTGCCAAGTCAGCACCAATGATATGGGTTCTTGCAAATGAAAGTTGCGAGTTTATATTTATGCCACCCGTTACATCAACAGGAATGAATGTGTTTTTTGTGGATAAAGGCAATCCATCGTAGCCCCAAACATAGCTGGCGGAAAAATCAACTCCTTTTGCAAAGCCCTTAAATTTAAAACCAGCCGTAGAACTTTCACCCAAATTATAGCGTGGCATCAGGATAGTGTCTGATAAACTTTTTAACACCATACCTTGTGGTAATTCCATTTGGGGGTTGAGTGCACTGGCAAAAATCCCGATGGGCATATTTGCCGGTTGAAAAAAAGGAATAAAAACGCCCTGCAAAGAAAAGTCGTTATTTAAATAGTAGTTCATGTTAATAGCATCGGAACCCCTTCGGCGACCAAAATCAAGAATATCCTCCAGATCCAAAGGATTAAGATTGTCGGTAGGATTAAGCTTGTCGGCTGTGCCCCAAACAATTCGCTGACGGCCAATGGTTACATCTAAATTTTTGGTGAGAAAATCGTATAGCTGAACGTAGGCTTCCCTGACTTCGAGATTATAGGGGTCAACAATCCCCTTGTTGTACAAGTCGCTTGATTGTGCAATATTTGGTAAACCAATATTCCGCAACCAAACTTCGGTAAAAAATTTAGAGCTCTCCATTCGCTTGTCGAGTTGCAAGGTCAGGCGGTTTTCATTCCATGCCCAATCGTTTTTGTCACTAAGCAGGAGCCGTTCATCAGTCAGCAATTCTCCTGATGTATTAAGCTTCTCTCCGACCTGAGAGTAGGAAGTATAAATGGCACAAAAAATAAAAAAGAATGTTAACACATTTGTTTTCATAACTGTTTTTGTTTTTTGATTATTAAATAATTTCGATTTGCAAAGAGCCCAATCCCTGTTATGATGAAAATAAATCCGACCCAGTAAACTGGCCAGTAGAAATCCTGGGGATAATATTGAGCCGATAATTTAAAAAGGTCGTTCGCAGGCAGTGACCAAATATCGACAAAAGAACAATGCCTCAACATGAATCTGATGTAATCCTGGATAAAGGAGATAATTACTACTACAGAGCCTGTAATTAACATTAAAAGTTCCCGGGTTTTTAATTGAACCTGTTCGTAGCGAGCGGAATAGTAAAGTATTAGTAAAGCGAATAAAATCATAGCTACAGATAGGATTAGCGGAGCTATTACCGGGCCAACCCAGGCTACGGGCAACAGAAATAAAATATCCATTGTCATTAAAGATTCAGGCCAGCTTATTAATATTTTCAGGAAGATATAATAGAAAATATCCCAAACTGCAAAAGAAAATATAAAGTATGCAAATCTTCTGGTTGCTGTTTTCCCGGTAAGCATGCTCACAGATATAAGCATCAGTAAAGAAAAAACTTCCCTGATTATTTCTGTTGTTGCAAGTTCCTTACTGATGGGTTGTAAAGGAAAGGCAAACCCAGCGGGATAGACAATCTGCCTCAGATAAATTACGATTGCACTTTCAAAATAGCCCATCGAGGCTGCAAAAACTGTTATCCAGAATATAGTTTTTGGTTTCATGTCGATACATTGCAGCTTGTCATACTTTAAAAAGATGTTTCAAAATCTGATAGTTCATAAGAAGGGTATAGATTATTTCTTTAGCTTCGAATAAAAATTGTTTGGTTGCTTTAAAAAATGTTGTTTTTTCGTATTTCACCGGGTGTTTTAGTCCTTTGAGATTTACTAAAACGACTTTCTTTTCTCTCGATTTGTAGTATATGTTCATTAAGGTTTCTACTCCAAACCTGGATTTTTTCATGCTATCCAGAATAGGCAAAATATCTTTTTTTAAAAGAGCCCTTTGTCCGGTAAACGATTTGAACGGATTAATTTTATAGCTAATCAGGGTTTCTGTTGCCTGTCCTAAAACCATATCGCTCTCTTTATTAAAAATAGGAGTGACTAATTGCTCGAAATGCTCTTCTTTCAGGTTAGATAGGTCGGCATCTATGAAAACGATTATCTCACCTGTTGAATTTTCAACGCCTGTTGCCATCGCATAACCTTTCCCTTTATTCTCAGGTAGTGCTAAATATTTAAGTGAGGACAAATTAAGCAGTTCGGTTAAAATTTTATCAGTCCCATCTGTTGAGCCATCGTTTACAACAATTACCTCGTCAAAGAAGTAATTGCACACGGTTGTTACCACTTCTTTTACCGTTTTTTCCTCGTTATAGGCGCAGATTACTGCTGAAATTTTCATTTTCATGAAATTTGACCTTTCGTTTTACTTAAGAAGCTGCGGATTGCCTCAGCAGCCGCTTTTTCGCCTAGCTCGATCAATTCTTTTGCCTTGTAAAAGTCAAATGTACTCGCCGAATCGGATGGTATATTAATTATCATATCGGGCTTATGTTTCTCGATGCTCATTTTTGCAATCCTATGTATCATTGCCGATGTGGTACTGCTTAAAAGGGAGTAATATCCTTTGCTGCTCTTATCTCCCGTTGAGATTAAGGTTAATAATGGGGCTATAAACCTGTTTAAATATCCATTGTCAGTATTTTTTTCTTTTGGAATATCCGGTTTTTTGTCTCCGTATAAATTCACTACAATTAGCATATCACCATCTTTTCGGTGCACATATTCGATTGGAATTGGATTCAGAACACCCCCATCAACAAGAATGGTATCAGTGTACTTTACAGGTGTAAAAACTGCTGGAATTGCAACGGATGCACGAGCAGCCTCATAAAAACTTCCTTTTGTGAAAACTACTTCTTTCTCATGGAGTATATCCGTGGCAACAGCTGCAAAGGGGATGGACATATCTTCAATATTCATATCGGGGATAAAAGTTTTCATTTTATCAAAAACCCGTTCCCCTTTCAATAAACCATTTGTTGTAAGGGTGAAATCCATAAAACCCCAAATGTCCATTTTGTTAAAGGTACTAACCCATGCGGTATATTCCGGTAATTTCCCCATGGCGTAAAGCCCTCCACAAACTGCCCCAATAGAAGAGCCAGAAACAGAAGTTATTTGAAAGCCTCGTTTCTCCAACTCGTTGATAACGCCGATGTGGGCAAGCCCCCTTGAGCCACCGCTTGATAACACCAGTGCTACATTCTGTTTCATGTTCTAAACGTTTAATTCAGGTGAAAAATTTTCAGGATATTTTCCAGATACATCAGAGTATAATTCAGCAACATTTCTCCTAACAGCCTCAATACTATCAATGTTGTTAATTACTTCTTTAATTCCGATTTCTTTTCTCTTATAATCAATAAAGCCAACAACAATTGGAACATTTGCTCTGCTTGCCATATAGTAATACCCTTTTTTCCAACGTGTAGTTTTTGCCAATTGCCCCTCTGGTGATAACACTATATGCAACTCAGTGCTGTTGTTAAGTAATCCGGCTACATGATCAATATATTCTTTTGTATTATCCACGGGAATTGAACCAAAAACTATGAAAAAGTATTTCGATGGAAATTTGAAAAATTCTTTTTTTGCAAGAAATTTGTGTTGTATGCCTAGCTGCATCAGGTAAAGCTTTCCATAAAAGCCATCCCAGTAGCTTGTGTGGGGTGCAAATATTATAACAGATTTTTTAATGTCAGGAAATTCGCCTGATATTCTCCAACCCAACAGATTAACTAAAATGTATCTTGAAATTGTTTTCATATCACAGCGTTTCTTTTTACTGCTTTAAAATGGAGAATTCAACTCTTTAGCCATTTCATGAAGAATTATTCTATCGGTCATATTTGGGAAAATTTTATGTAGCCAAACGGTAAGTTTACCCTGTTGCGTCAGAATCAAATCGCGTTTTCGGTTTAAAGTTGCTTTCATTATAATCCTGGCGACTTCTTTGGAAGACATCATTTTACCTTCATCTCTTGGAGTTTCGATTTGTGGTAATCCGAATTGGTTTAAAGCGGCTTTCCTTATGTTTGATGATGTAAAACCTGGATGAACAATCAAAACATTCAGCCCTTTCTTGATGTTTTCGAGTCGTAAAGTGTTAAAAAAACCATCCATTGCATATTTTGATGCGCAGTAGCCGGTTCTCCCGGGTAAGGGAGTTAGCCCCGAAATGGATGAAATAGCGATTATGGTTCCTTTTTGTTTTAGCAAATAGGGTAAAGCATACTTTGTGCAGTAAACAGCTCCGTAAAAATTGGTGTCCATTAATTCTTTAATAACACTCAAGTCCAAATCTTCGAAATTTGCTCTCATCGAAATACCCGCATTGTTGATAAGTACATCAATTTTCCCATATTTTTCAATGGTCTTATCAACTAAATTTTTACAGTCTTCAATATTCTTAACATCTGTTCTTACAGCGTAAGCTTCTCCTCCACGTTTCTTGATTTCTGCTTCAACTTTTTCTAATTCATTTTCTTTTCGGGCACCAAGAACAACTACTGCTCCGTTATCAGCAAATTCAAAAGCGCATGCTTTTCCAATACCCGATGATGCGCCGGTTATTACTACAACCTTACCGTCGAATTTTCTCATTTTTTTGTTCATTGCTACAATTGTTTTATGTAACATCGGCTTCTTTTGTGCTGCCTATATTCAAATTTATGCCACAAATTTTTAATATTCAGGTTATTCTCAAGGTTTCGGGTGGTTTCAATATTTGTAATTCCATTTTTAATGAACGCTGAAATGATCTCGCTAAAAATAATTCCATTAACACCTTTATGCTGAAAGTCCTTTCTTACAGCAATGAGTAGCAGATCAGCGGTGTCATTTGTTTGTAATGCCCGCTTTATTTGCAGAAACCCAAATGGGAATAACCTTCCCTTTGCCTTTTGCTGCGCTTTTGAAAGGGATGGTATGGTAATCCCGAATGCAACCACTTCATTTGTAGTATTCAAAATAATTGATACATACTCGGGCATGAGAATTGAGGCAAATTGCTTTTTAAGTACTTCTATTTGCTTTGTTGATAACTCCGTGAATGAATAAAGGTTTTTATATTCAGCATTTAGAAGTCTGAATATGTCATCGGTATATTTCAATATGTCTTTCTTCTTTTTGAGTACAGCGCTATGTAAATTGTATCTCTGTTTTACCAATTCAGCACCTGTCAAAAATTTTTCAGGCAACGATGTGGGCACCTTAACGTTATACTCAACCCAATCTACGTCCTTTTGAAATCCCAACTCTTCAATTAATTTGGGGTAATACGGAAAATTGTAGTGAGCAAATGAAGTAGGCATTTCATCAAAACCTTCAATAAGAGTACCCGAAGAATTAAATGATGTAAATCCAAGCGGTCCGTGTATGTATTCCATCTTTTGGCTTAACGCCCACTTTTCAACTGCTTGAAACAGTAATATTAATACCCTTTTATCATCTACAAAGTCCAGCCATCCAAACCTTGCATATTTACCGTTGTGCTTTTCATTGTACCTGTCGTTAATAATTCCGGCAATTCTCCCAACAACTACTCCATCTTCATATGCAATCCAATATTTTGCTCTGCAAAATTCAAACGCGGGATTCTTGTCGAAGGATAGCGTTTGCAGCTCATTTTCATGAATAGCAGGAACATAAAATTGATTGCCAGAATAAAGCCTATCCGGAAATTGGATAAACTCCTTCAACTCTTGTTTTGTTGATATTTCTTTGATGATCAAGCCCATTTTATTTCATGAATTAGATTAAATGATTGTCCGTGATGATACCTAAAGCCTTTGCGCCATTGTAATCAACTCATTTGTCATAGGCATTATAGCGGATAATCATATTAGTTTAATATCGTTTTTGAGTCAGGTTGATGAACAAAAATTAATTTGACCGGACATAAAACACATATTCAAATGTCAAAAATTTATTGAATGTTGTTGTTCCTACTATAGCAGCAAAATTACTACCTAAATTCTGAAAAAAATTTGGCAGCAGTGTTCTCACTTGCTCTGCCCTGTTTAGTGTTGATAAATTTAACGATTCTACA
The DNA here is from genome assembly GCA_034006965.1 of Tenuifilaceae bacterium. Taxonomy (GTDB): domain Bacteria; phylum Bacteroidota; class Bacteroidia; order Bacteroidales; family Tenuifilaceae; genus Perlabentimonas. Next base: position 12,855 of record JAVERU010000030.1, on the reverse strand, counting down.
ACATTTCCTGTAGTTATTCCATTTTTAAAGGGTTTAAAATTTATACTTCTCAAATGCGCGCATAGTTTTTAAGGTAATCTTGATTCCCAAAATCTGCAAAAAGTAAAACACCCCTAGGTTTTAAAATGCGATATGCTTCACCCCAAAATAGGTCTACCCTTGAGTAACGGTGTGACGATTCTATGTTAACTACCCCATCAAATGCATTGTCTGCAAGGTCTAACTTTTGTTGATCTGCTTGTAAGCGCTTTATTTTTTCAGATGTGTATTTTTTGTAACAAAACTTAACGGCTTTATTAGTCAAATCAACACCAATTGCTATATTTGGTTCGAATGTTCTGTTCATGTTAGATAAGCCTCCACCACGGATACAGCCAACTTCCAAAATATCTTTCCCTTTAATTTCGGCCCCTGTTGCAAGTAATTGGTAAGGCTGTATTGAATATCTATCCTTTTCATCATTTTCGTTAAGTTCGACCTTCTGGTTATCTTTCGAGTAACCATAATTCATAACAATAACCCCAGCGTTTTTATCAACGATACTTACATGCCAGTACAAAAATTTAAAAAAGACATTTTTCAGTACTATCATGGTAACGCTGTTTTAAATATGTTCTTTGCAATATATTCACAAAAAATTATGACCTTTTGGTTTAATATCATCAGCTATAGCAAAACCAATTTCGTTTTCAAGGTCAAGGCCTATTTCAGCTTCGTCAAGACTGTCAGCACCTGTAGCTTTAAAAGTAAAATTGGGATCTACTTCAGCTTTGGAAACACCTAATTTGCTTACTACTATTTCAGCTACAATTTTTTCGAATATGATGCAATGCTAATTTTATGATATGATTATCCGTTTAAATACCAAAGCACCCAACCGTCATTAAGGGTTGAAGCAGCTTAGCGATGCGAAATCGACCCTGCCTGCGGGTTAACACTGTGGCAGGCAGGGAAGGTAATCCTTATTCTACTGAATAATAGATTGACTGCGTTGAACTCCGCTGCGCTTCGGTTGCTTCAACGTAAAAAGCACTCCCAGCCTACCTGCCGCCTGCCTGCCGCCTGCCTGCCTTTGCCTGCAGGCAAAGGCAGGGCAAAGGCAGGGCAAAGGCAGGCTCGCAATGACGTGTTGTTATGTCTGTAACCTTTAGGCATATTAGCGGATAATCATATTTACTATTGCTTCAACCTTCGTACAGTAAAATCATCATCGGTCAACCCGGTGTCATATTTTACGTCTGACATTTGCATTTTGGTTTTGTGGTTTTTCTTTAAGTCGGTCATTTCAATTTCAGCAGCATTCCAGTAATTGCCAACTTTTTCGAATGTGTACTTGGCTTCTTTAACCTTACTGTTTGCCTTATCGTAATACTCCATAAGTTCGGGATAGAAATTTGTTTTGTTGATGCGTACAATTACTTTAGAATAATCGGAACGGTTCAGTGGAGTAAGTTCAAGCACAAAAGCATCCGCTTCGGTTTTCAGTAATTTTGGCGTGTACTTGGTTGAGAATAGCACAGATTCCATGTCGTCATAAGAAAAGTCGGTGCCGGCAAAGTTTTGATTTTTTGCGCTGGTTGCAATTCTCCTTTCTTTTCCAAATGCAGGTAAATACAAATACATCACATCGTTTGGCAACGATAAAACGGAGATTCCTGCCTGCGATGCCGGTGAGGTGAATCGAAACATACGCTTATCGTTGCCTTTCTGTTGTACAGTGGCTTCACGGATTTCCTCTTTCCCGTTTTTGTCAATCAGAATAATTTTATTTTTCCCTGTCATGTCTTTGGGCGAGTACATCACTTCATCCATCTTTTTTAGGATTGTACTTGCGTCTTGCGCATGGGCAGAAAAAATACCTCCTGCTACGATAATGGCGGTTACTACCGCTGTTTGAATTCTTGATTTCATACTTTTCAATTTTAATGGTTAATGATTATTTGCTGTTACTTTACGTTTTCGGTTCACAAGGATTAAAATAACGGGTAATAGCGTTAAAGCGCCAAACCCGGAGCCAAGCATGCTTATGGCAACCAGTAACCCGAAGTTTTGCAAGGGTACGATTTGGGAGAACAGGAGCACTAAAAACCCCGCTGATACCGATATAACATTGATAATTATCGCCTTGCCACTTAGCAAGATGGTTTCTTCAATGGCTTTTTCAGCATCCCCATTGTTCATCAAATGATTATTGAAACCGGTAATTACATGGATAGAATAATCGATGCCGATACCCAAGGCAATGCTGGCCACCAGTACGGTAGCAATATCGAGGGGGATACCGGTTATCCCCATGAACCCGAATAACACAATTGTAGTGGCAACAACGGGTATGGCGGCAAAAATTCCTTTTGAAGCGGAGCGCAATATCAAGCCTACAATTAACACAACCATAAAAATGGCTATTAACAAGCTGTTATACTGGCTATTTATCAAGCTACTGTTGAGCTTAACATACACAGGCGGCATGCCGGTCAATTCAATTTTAAAATGTTCGTTCGGGTTCTCCTCGATGAACCGGTTCATTTTTGCAGTAAACACCTCAAGCTCTTTAGTATCGACCGACGCAAATTTCGATTGGATAATTCCCTTGGTAAGGTCATCATTTACGAGCTGGGGCATAACCTCCTGGCCATCGAGCAGAAACCATAATTGCTCAATTTTTGCCTTGTCGTCAGGTATTTCTTCACCTTCGCCCATGGCATCGTTCATTTGCTCAATCAGGTCTGCTACCGACTGTGTGATATCAATATTCGGATCTTCCTTCATGAAATGCTCGGTTCTAATCATCATCTTCAGCACCTCAGGACTTTGCATATCACCTTCAAAAACAACAAATACCGGTAACGAGCCGCCAAATTTTTTCTGCATCACATCCTCTGCAACCCTTGTTGGATTATCTTTCTTAAAATAGTCGGCCATGTTTACACTGGTTTTTATCAGCGTTATGCCGCCTATGCATAACACGAGCAGAACGCCCCAGCTTATTAGCGTATATTTGGGGTGTTTAAACAGAAAATTAACTAAGGGCAGCAGAATTTTGTGGGTTAATATGGTTTGCTTTTCTTTGTTTTCGGTAGCTGCCTTTTTTCTGTACATTGATAAACCCGAAATAAGTGCGGGAACAAAAAACAGGGATAGTATTAAAGCGATTAGCGTACCCACCGCAGTAAATATCCCGAAATCTTTTATCATGGTGAGGTATGCCCCAAAAACAAAGGACACAAACCCGATGGACGTGGTTACTGCAGCCAGTATTACCGGAACCAGAATATAACCAAGTGCTTGAACCAATGCCTGTTTTCTGTCTGCAAGCTTGTTGTGGTTAATGCTGTTGAGCACATGAATTGTATAAGCACTTCCCACAGCCAGCAGCACAACCGGAATTATATTTGAAATAATGGTTAGCTCGTACCCGGTTACTGCCATCAATCCCATGGTCCATATAACGGCAAGGCCTGCTGTGAGCAATGGCAACAATACCCCCCTAAAAGATTTGAAGCTTAACAATAAAATAATAGCAATTACGAGGAAAACGATGGGAATAAGCCAAACAATATCCGAAATAATCAAATCGTTAATGTCGTTCATCATCATGGGCAGCCCACCAAAGTAAATTGTTTCGGGTAAATTTAAAGCTTCAATTTTATCCTTAATCTCTTTGGCAACAGCCTGTTTATCTTCGTCAGGAAGAAGTGTAAACATAATCGCGGTTGCCGTCCCGTCCTCCGATACAACAGCTCCCTTGTACATCTCTTTGGAGAAAACATAGTCTTTCAGGCTGTCTAACTGCGATTGCTCAACGGGCAAATCATACTCATCCACCAGCTTGCCAATTTCAATACCCCATTCAGAGCTTTTGATATCGAGAATATTGGTTAAGCTTGTAACGGTTGACACACCATGGGTATATTTAAGGCTGTCGGTAATTTGCTTCACATGCTGAATAACGTCTGCTTTAAAAACATCATCGGTTTCCAGAACAATCATCCCCATATCGTTTCCGCCAAACTGTGTGCCTATCTCCTTGTACAACCAGGCAGCAGGGTCGTCATCGGGTAAAGAGCTTATTATATCAGCGTTTATATGCAAGTCTTTTGCCTGATAAGTGAAGAATACGGTTAATCCGGCAACGGCTATAATTATCAGCCATCTAAATCTTACTATGCCTTCTGAAAATCTGTTCATATTTTGTTGGTTATTAGTGATTTGTACTTAATTCGTTTTATAGTCAGCTTTGGTGAAAAAAATTATGTAGATAACCCTTTTGTGAGTATTCCAATTAAACCTTCAAAATGCGGAGCGTATTTCACATATTTGTTCTGGAGGAAAAAGGGTATCTCAAGCCCTTTTATAATCATAATGAATACGTCTAACAGAACATCAATATCGCCAATAATATCAAATTCGCCCATCTCAACCCCTTGCAATATCATCTTTTTCAGGTTTTCTTTTTCCCATGTATCCAATTCGGCCCGTAAATCATCAATAAAATGAAAATGTTCAAAGAAATCAGCTTTTAGGGTTTCATGATAATTTGCAGCAGTATTTAGAATCTCCATTCTTGTAACGAGGTATGTTTTTACCTTTTCAGCAGAGGTTAAATCGGGATTGTTAACAATAAAAGACAGCTGATTTCTCAGGTTTAACATTTCTATTGATACAACCTCCTTAAATAAATCCTCCTTGCTTGCAAAGTGATAGTACAAGGAACCTTTGGCTTTCCTCGCAATTCTAGCAATTTCGTCCATTGAGGTTTTGTGAAACCCAAAGCGACTGAAAAGCTTGTCCGCAACTCTTAAAATTGACTCTTTGGTATTATCAATGCCCATGTCATTTTTGTACTAAAACTGTTTTGCGGTACAAAAATAAATGTTTTTTTTTACAACTCAACATATTTAACCTTTTTTATAGTTCACAAACACTAGGGGGGCCGGTAATAATTTTGGACACGATTGAAAAGATTGCTTTTGATTATAGTGCGGCCTGATTCTAAAAATTCCTCGGTAAGTTTTAATAGTTGGGCTAAAAAAATCGAACTGATTTTCTTTCCAATTGTACTTTTGGGTACCAAAAACACTTGTTGCAGCTTTGAATATAACTGATTGCAAACGATACCTTTCTGTGAATTCCTTAATATGAATCTCACTCATCTTCGAGGGGATGATAGCTTTCTTCAATCGATAGCCAAACTCCACCTCTGCGATGGTATCCTCAGGGTTATTTTCTACAGGTTTTACTACGTTGTAATCAATTTGTAGCTATGATCTGTAAATGGTATCAATACGAAGTATATTTAGAAACAGTAGTGTCCGGTAAACCTTTTAAAGATTTAGCTTCGCTGCTACTTCGTGGTCTCCCTTCCTGCCTGACTGCGTCATTCAGGCAGGCGCTTGCGATCTATATTTATTAGTCGGCCAGTAGTGATTAGTATTCAAAATTGTAGCGGATCGCCTGCCCAAAACAATGTTTTTCAAACTTTGGCTTACAGGGTAAGTTCGCAGTGGTTAGGCTATAGGTTGTTTTGGGGGTGAAAACCTTCATGCCTTTGAACGGCGAGTAGAAAAGGGATAAGTTTACTCGCATTGCACCAACCTCTCCACGGATCACCAACAAACCCGTATATATTGCTAATTCTGCTTGTTGGTGCGGCTGCCCTTGCAGCAGCTAAAAGCTATACTTTAGGTAGAACTGCAGCGTATTGTTGAATTGTCCCCGGTTGAGCCGATACGCGATATCGCCCTTGTGTGGGCGCACGGGAAATGCCGAGTAGGAGTATGATGCGCAGAAGCTAAATCGGCTATTTATAAGATACTCAACACCAGCCGTAGCAGCCACTTCAACTTTGCGGAACTGTGCAACATCCTCCTCAGGGTAAGGGCCATCCATATTGCTCTCGGTTGCTTTCCATAAGTAGCCTACAGATAAACCCGCAAAAGGAGCTATATTCTCACGAAAGTGATACTCGACAAGGTATGGCATATGGATATAGTTTAGCCGCATGCTGTAAAAACCTACTACCCCACCAATATCATCCTTAAACTGCTGATAGCTGCCTTTTTGCAAAAATTTAAGCTCTGTGCGAATGGCTAGCTCGGGCGAAAGGCTACAGCCAACCCACACACCTGCCGCCAAGCCAACTCGGTGGTAGCCTCCGTATCCATCGCCATCGACCTGTGTGGCCGACATACCGGCTAGCAGTCCTCCGCTAAAACCCTGGGGATAAACAGTAATCGAAAGTGCTGTGCTAATAAATATTATAATCGCTTTTCTTAACATCCGCTGTTACTTTTTAGCATTTCAAGCATTTTTACAACACCCGTTGAGGCTTGTTCTTTAATAAAAGTAACATCGCGGCGCGAGTAAACCGCCACGTCATGCGGGTCGATTAGGAAGATTGGGATGCCCATGGGGGCGTAGTCAAGCAGCCCTGCTGCTGGATATACGTTGAGCGAAGTGCCTACCACGGCAAAGATATCGGCTTGTGCTGCAATTTCGGCGGCCTCGGCAATCATGGGCACTGGCTCGCCAAACCAAACGATATGCGGACGAAGCTGGTAGCCCCGTTCGCACACATCGCCCATTTTCAGCTCCCTGTCACCAATATCGTATATAAGGTCTGGGTCACCTGTCGATTTGGCCTTGGTTAGCTCCCCATGCAGATGGATTATTTTGGTACTCCCCGCCCGTTCATGAAGGTTGTCCACATTCTGCGTAATGATACGTACATCGAATTCCTTTTCGGCTTGGGCTAGCGCTATGTGCCCCATGTTTGGCTCAACGGTAAATAGCTGCTTACGGCGCTCGTTGTAGAATCGCTGAACCAGCGATGGATTGCTGTCCCACGCCTCGGGACTTGCCACCTCCATCACATCGTACTCCTCCCACAGGCCGCCCATATCGCGGAATGTTCTAATGCCGCTCTCGGCCGAAATACCAGCACCTGTCAACACTACCAATTTCTTCATAAGTACCAATTTTGTGTAAAGATATTGATATTTTGAAAATATGGATACTCTACGCGTTGCCTAAAATGATCACAATTAGCTATATAATATGTCGTTATGTAAGATTTCGAGAGAACAACAGATTTATCGCTAGATTAATGGGCTATGTCAAAACAGGTGTAACGTTGAGTATTCATTTTTGAAAAAACAGAAACGGGCATCCAAATCCAATTGGATGCCCGCTTGAATATCATTTGATATTTTTACCCTAAATCAATCCCTTTGCGTGCTTCTGGCCAATAACCTTTAGCATATCGTCGGTCATGGTTTCAAGGTTCCACTTCGGATTCCACCCCCACTCTTCGCGGGCACAGCTATCGTCCATGTAGTTTGGCCAGCTTTCGGCTATTGCCTTTTTAACCGGGTCAACATCATAATCCATTACAAATTCGGGGATACGCTTTTTGATGGCTGCCATAATTTGCGATGGCTCAAAGCTCATAGCCGTTACGTTAAAGCTATTCCTGTGCCTAAGCTTGCTGGGGTCGGCCTCCATCAAATCAACGCAGGCGTTTAGCGCATCGGGCATATACATCATATCAAGGTAAGTACCTTGAGGGAGTGGACAGGTAAACTTCTTCTCCTTAATGGCGCCATAGTATATCTCCACGGCGTAATCGGTAGTTCCACCGCCCGGCAGGGTGACATTTGAAATGATTCCGGGGAATCGCACGCTACGCGTATCGAGCCCAAAGCGCTGGTAGTAGTAGTCGCTTAGCAACTCACCAGAAACTTTGCACACGCCATAAATGGTGGTTGGGCGCATTACCGTATCCTGCGGGGTATTGTCCATTGGGGTCGATGGGCCAAAAGCACCAATGGAGCTGGGCGTAAACACTGCGCACTTGTTCTCAAGGGCTATATCCAATGAGTTGAGCAGCGCACCCATATTGATCTTCCAGGCGAGCTGTGGGTTTTTCTCACCTGTAGCCGACAGCAAAGCCACCATGTTGTATATGGTGTCAACCTTGTACTTTTTAACTACCTCAGCAAATCTCTTCCCATCCAAAGCGTCAAACTCTTCTAAAGGGCCTGCCTCACCCAGCTGCTTACAGGTGCAGCAGTTAATATCGGAGGCAATCACATTCGAATCGCCATATATGCTACGCAGGTGAGGAATTAGCTCGGAACCAATCTGTCCGCCAGCACCAACTACCAGTATTCTTTTCATAGGGGAATCTCTTTTGCAGTTCGAATTTATAATTAAATCTCTTGCGTTTACAGAAAATTTATTAGACAAAAGTATACTTTTCCGATTAACTGTAACGTATCAATTGTCATAACTATACTATTTTTTTCGCACCAACACTCAATAGACCCTAATTTGCAGATAATTAAACCAATAGGTATGTGTTGAAAAACATTTTAGACTGCTTGGTTAAAATAGTCGAAAAATCTATTGCCTCGTAAAAATTTCGGTAGTATTATTGGACTAAATTAAGCGAATAGTCGAGTTGCTTCATGGACAGTGACAACAAACCGATGGCCCACAGCAATATGCGAAGCACCATTGTAAGCATTGCCTCAGAGGTTTTTGCCAAGTTTGGGTTTAAAAAAAACAACCGTTGATGACATTGCCCAAGCGCTTAGCTAGGGCAAAAGCTCCATACACTACTGCTTCAGCAGTAAGGAGGATATATTTAAGGCCGTGGTTGAAAGGAGGCCAATGCCCTATGCGAAAAAATCGATAAAATACTTCGAGGCGACCAAAGGTAATTGACAAGGTTAAGGCATACGTTAACACCCGAATGCAGGCGGTACAGGTTATGGGCAACTACTACACCCTAGTTGGCACAAGCGATGAAAACCAAATTGATAGTAAATGCTTGCTGCTTAAAACAACAAGAAAGGAATAGCCCCCCGCACACAGGCACATCTGGCAGCCCCCAACACACGGGCGACCGCTTCGCAGCCATAAGAGCCTTCTTTTTGCCGACACACAAAAAGGCTAGTTGACAGATTGTTGAAAAGTTATTAATGAAACTCGTTGACAAGAATTAAAACATACCTTATATTTGACAAATAGTGTCAAGACATAATATTCAAATGGAAACTATTGGTCAGATAATTCGGAATAAAAGGGAAAACCTTGGTTTGCTTTTAAGACAAGTAGCAGCTAGTCTTGACATTGACCCTGCAATTTTAAGCAAGATTGAACGGAGTGAAAGAAAACCAAACAAAGAACTCATTTTAAAACTTTCTGAAACACTTGATATTGACAAGGAAGAACTACTTGCTCAATACATTAGTGATAAGATTGCGCATGATATAGCGGATGAAAACTGCGCTGACAGAGTTCTTAAACTTGCAGAGGAAAAAGTTAAATACTTAAAAACCAATTCGGTCAACAGCTAAATATGAGTATCAACAAAGAAATGCTTGAAATAGATGTTGCGGAAGAACCGCAACTTGGAGTTAAGTTTTCGACCAAACCTGATAAAGTTAAAGGATTAAACGGGAGGGGAAAGGTTGAGACGCTGAATGTTCTTTCTCTGTTCTCGGGCTGTGGAGGAATGGACTTGGGGTTTGAGGGAGGTTTCTCAGTCCTTGCCTCATCGGTAAACGAAAAACTAACGCCTCATTTTGTAGACAAATATCTTGACAACGGTTTTGTTCAACTAAGAAAGACTAGGTTTAAGACTGTTTTTGCTAATGATATTCTCCCTGATGCAAGAAATGCTTGGATAAAATACTTTTCAAAAAGAGGTCACAGCCCCGATGATTTTCATACTGACAGCATTGTCGATTTAGTTAAGCAGCATAAACTTGGTCTCGATGTATTTCCTGAAAATATCGATATGGTGACGGGAGGGTTTCCTTGTCAGGACTTTAGCGTTGCAGGGAAGAGAAACGGCTTTAACTCCCACAAGAATCATAAAGGAGAAATCATAAAGGATAATGAAGCTTCTATTGAAACGAGAGGACAGCTCTATATGTGGATGAAGGAGGTAATAGAAATCACAAAACCAAAGATTTTTATTGCAGAAAATGTAAAAGGACTTGTAAATCTTTCAAATGTTAAGGAAATAATTCAAAGCGACTTTTCACGTGCTGGAGAAAATGGATACATTGTTTTAGAACCTCAGGTTCTTCACGCTGCAAACTTTGGAGTTCCCCAGTCAAGGGAAAGGGTTATTTTTATTGGAATTCAAAAATCTGCACTGACAAGCAAAGCGTTAGAAGAACTATCGAAAAATAAAATTTCAGAAATCTACAATCCATACCCAACCCCCACTCACGCATATACAGTTGAAGGCGAAGGACTAAAACATTACGTAACGCTGAATGACATTTTTAAAAATTTGGTTGAACCAGAACAGTCTGATGACCTTTCGCAAAAGCATTTTTCAAAAGCCAAGTATATGGGTTCTCATTGTCAGGGTCAAACTGAAATCAAGCCAAACAGTATCGGACCTACCATTAGAGCCGAACATCACGGAAATATTGAGTTTAGACGACTATCAACCGAAAACGGAGGTAAAATTGCTGAAGAATTAGAAAAGGGATTAAAAGAAAGGCGACTTACAGTTCGGGAATGTGCATTAATACAAACATTTCCACCTGATTATGAATTTGTGATAGAAAAAAGCTACGGAAGAAAAGGTTCTTTTTTAGTAAGCCCTTCGCAAGCGTACAAAATTATTGGCAATGCGGTACCGCCGCTTTTAGCCTACAACCTAGCAAAAAGAATTGAAGATATATGGAACCTGTATTTTAAAAAGTAAGCAATGATTATTTCAGCAAATCCTGAACCCAACAGGGAAGAGTTTGACGTTCTATTAAATTGGACCGTTGAAGAACTAAACAGCCAAGCCAAAAAATCTGCTAAGACAGTTTCAGCACTTACAGGGAATAAGTTAGAACCCTTGGTTAAAGACGTAATGTCAGATTTAGCGGTAGGTTCGCCCTTTGAAAACTCTATAGAACTTATTGGAGGGCAGAAATTCCCTGACATTGTTGCAAAAAAGTATTATGGCGTTGAGGTTAAAACAACGACACAAAACCATTGGAAAACTACGGGGAATAGCGTACTGGAAACGACACGAGTTGATGATGTGGAAAGAATTTTTATGCTATTTGCAAAGCTGGCAAGTCCAATAGAATTTAGGTGTCGTCCCTATGAAGAGTGTCTATCTGAAGTGGTTGTAACCCATTCCCCTCGTTACTTGATAGATATGAACCTTGAAAAGGGTAAAACCATTTTTGACAAAATAAAAACACCCTATGACACTTTAAGGAAAAATGAAAATCCGATAAAACCAATAGTAGCCTACTATAAAAGCAAACTCAAACCTGGGGAAGACTTGTGGTGGATTGACCAAGAGAATACAAAATCAAGCAACTTGGTGATTAGGGTTTGGAATAATCTCTCCATTATTGAAAAACAAGAACTTAAGAATAAAGCCATGGTTTATTTTCCTGAACTGTTTAGCAATAGCAGTGAGAAATTTGGAAGGTTTGCCATTTGGCTAGTCACAAGAGAAGCAATTGTTTGCCCGAATATTCGTGATATGTTTACAGCAGGTGGGAAAGGTAAAATAGTAATAGGAAAAAATGTGTTCAGTAATGTTCCTAGAATATTCCTAAACCTTTTTGAAAACTTTGACTCGATTATTGAAAGATTGGTTCTTACTTCACCCTCCGAATTATCTGAACATTGGGGGTTTAAAACAACAGAGAGAGGAAAAGTGGCTGATTGGATTGAACTAGTTGCTGAGAATTCAAGAAAGATTTCGGATGCAAAGCATTTAAATATTAAAGAAATGCTCAAAGCTATGACAAAGTAAATTTACCCTGCACAGCCACACACACCAAGTCGCAGTAGCCGCCCTGCAATCCGAAACTTACCAAACCTACCTACGGCAAGGCAGGAAGTGCGTCTGTTTCCAACGCACGAAAGAAAAGACATTGCAGCAAGCATAAAGGCATTGCTTACCAAGGGGGTTGAGCAGAAGGTTTTCCAAGTAAAGGCAGTTGAATCGAATGAGGCTATGGTAAATTCGGCTCGAACTAACTACTTTCCAAACATCAGCGCAACAGGGCTATACAATCGCACCAACCGAAATATTCAGCTGCTCGAGAATAATATGCTAATCCCCGTTGTGCCGTTTAGCACCATCAATCACGAGACGGGAGAGTTCTACCCCAAACGCGATTCTACCAGTACATCTGTGTTTAACCCCATAAGCGGGGGGGGTAAATTTACGATTAGGACGGCAACCCCGTTTTCACCAATTACTGCGGGCTGCCTAAGGATCAGCTGCAATTTGGTGATAAGAAAAGGCCAACGAGGCGCAGCTAAATCTGCTTAAGGCGCAGAAAGGACTTTAACTGTTGCGCATGGCGCTATGCCAAACGGTTGGGCTTCCGTTCGAGTCAAACATCATGCTTAACAATAGCTTGAACACAGTCGCCAGTAGTATTCAAGGGGAGCCTCTAGTTTATAGTGCTAATACAACCCGACCCGTGCTGGCTCTGCTTAGCGCAAGCGGGGTCAAAAGCATACGATGTGGTGCAAAAGGCTGGCCGCAACTGCCTTCGCCCTGTGCTAATTACCAGCCTAACCACTATGCTAGGAACCTGCATTCCCGTACACTCATAACGAGGCGACGGTATCCGGCGGTAGTACATCCATATCCTTGAATAGCTGCCTTTGCTTCTGAAGTACCTCGCCGACTATCAGGGACTTGCCTGGTTCGGTGTAGCACTCGATCAGGTCTGCCTCATCAAGGAGTCCTTGAATAGTATATTGTCTGAAAAGATTCTTTTCGCTCATTTGTTTCTTAATATAGGAGAGATAGATCAGCGCGATGAACTCGACAAAGAGTTTTCCCTCCAGGCTTTCGAC
>JAVERU010000029.1:0-26905 GCA_034006965.1 Tenuifilaceae bacterium | reverse complement strand
CAGGGCCGTAAGTACAACAAGGATGGTAACCTCGAGGAGTGGTGGAAATCTGAGGATTCGGAGAAGTTTAATCAGCTTACCCAAACCATTATCGACCAGTACGATGCATTTGTTGCCATTGATGATATGACCCTGAACGGACGCCTTACCCTTGGTGAAAATATTGCCGATTACGGTGGGCTAACCATTGCGTACCACGCGCTGCAAAGGTCGATGGAGGGAAAACCCCGTCCCGAGCCAATTGATGGTTTTACCCCAGAGCAACGCTTTTTCCTATCGTATGCCAATGTGTGGCGACAGGTAATTCGCGACCAAGCGCTTATCAGTAGTGTGAAGTTAGGCCCTCACTCGCCCGGTAAATTTAGGGTGAATGGTGCTGTTTTCAATATCAACGAGTTTTACGATGCGTTTGAGATTGATCCTACCGATCCGCTGTACAGAGCCCCAGAGGTTCGTCCTACCATTTGGTAAAATAGAGTAAAAATTCATCTCGAAAGGTCCTAATGGCGTGCGCCAAAGGGCCTTTCGCTTTTTATTCGCTTTTCAATCTCCTCAGCATTAGCTGTTGGAGGTATGCAGGTGTTGCCTATGCATAGCTTAAAAGACCCATCATCAATAGGATGGCAGGCTATGGGGAGTTCCGAATGCTGACTATATATATATGGTGTTACGTGCGGGTAGGTTAGCGTCCTTGTGAGTCCCAAAAGCTTTGATTTTGCTTCGTTACCCGAGAAGGCTACCTCAGCGCTACCCGCAATGTGCTTTAGGAATACATGCGCCCACTTGTAAACGTAAGGGCCTCCCCGGTGCAGCTGCTCCACAATGTTTTGAAGCATTTGGGTGGCAACCTCAGCATACCTGTCGTTCCTAAAGTACTGGCTAAGGGTAATCAGATTTGAGGCCATAACTGCTCCCGATGATGGCATCACGCCATCAGTAATTTCCATTTTGCGAACTATAATATTGTCGTGTTCCAGTGACGTTAAAAAGAACATCTCCGTTTTTTTGTCGAAAAACCTTTCGAACGCAATATCGGTAAGGCGCTTAGCCTTGGTTAGCCAAACCTCATCGAATGTAGACTGGTACAGCGCAATGTATGCTTGGGCAAGGTAGGCATAGTCGTCGAGGAAGGCCCGGATGCTTGTTTTGCCCTTGCAATAGATTCTGCTTAGGTAACCATCGTCCGATCTTAGGGTACTCTCAATGAATTTTGCTGTACGAATCGCATCGGTTAGGAATCGCTGATCGCCAAACACCACGTATGCATTGGCAAGCGCCTTGATGGTTAGCGCGTTCCATGAGAGTATAATCTTATCGTCGGTGATTGGCCTTATACGCGTGAGCCTAGCATTGAAAAGCTTTGTTCGTGCTGTTTTTAGCCTTTCATTCACATCGTCAATGGTAAGCCCTAAAAGGCAAGCGGTTTCGTTTGTTGAGGCCGATATTCTTAAAACATTTTTGCCGAGGTGAACCCCCGACCCGGTTGCACCATATACAATGGAGAATAGCTCGGCATCGGGGCCTAACAGATTGTCGATCTCCTCTTTGGAGTATGTGTAAAACTTACCTTCTTCGCCCTCGCTATCAGCATCAATGGCGCTAAAAAAACCTCCCTCGGCCGATTGTAGCTCACGTCTAATAAAATCAATGGTTTGGTATACGATGGCCCGGTACTGCTCATCTTTAAAGTGTTTGTATGCGTTGGAGTAAAGGCTAATAAGCTGGGCATTGTCGTAGAGCATCTTCTCAAAGTGTGGGACATACCATTGCTCATCTACCGCGTAACGGAAAAAACCTCCGCCCAGGTGATCGTATATCCCCCCGCTTTGCATTTTATCGAGGGTAAGCTTTACGTGCCTCTTCACATCGTCATCCTGAGCCACCTCGGCAAAATCGAGGAGGAATTGCAGCGATCCGGGCATAGCAAACTTGGGCGCGCCCTTGTTGCCGCCATAGCGACTATCGAAACGCTTGCTCCAGTTGTCTACGTATTCGATAAGTATCTCAGGTTTTATTGGGGTGGGGCTTGCTTTTTCAGCAATTATTTCGGTGGATGATATCCCTTGGGTAAGCTCTTCGGCCACCTCAATCACCTTGTCGGGCTCAGTCATCCAGGCAAAATGAAGGCTTTTTAGGATATCGAGCCAAGCCTCGGGCTTAAAGTATGTACCGCCAAATACTGGTTTGCCGTTGGGCAGGGTAAAGCAGTTGAGTGGCCATCCGCCCGAACGGGTAATTATCTGAATGGCATTCATATATATCTGATCCACATCGGGGCGTTCCTCCCTATCCACCTTAATACATACGTAGTGATTGTTCATAAACTCAGCAACCTCTGGGTTCGAAAACGATTCTTTCTCCATCACATGGCACCAATGGCAGCTGCTGTAGCCAATACTTACGAGGACTAGCTTGTTCTCCATTTTTGCCTTGGCGAATGCTTCATCACCCCACGGGTACCAGCTCACCGGGTTGGTGGCGTGCTGTAAAAGATATGGGCTTGTTTCTGATGCTAGATGATTATATGAAGTGTTCATGAAAATTTTAGGGTATAATGTTTGATATGATGGATTAACAAATACCTTAGCCATTTGTTGTTAATTAATGCCAAAATGGTCCGAAACAGTATAACAAAATTTCTATTTTTGTTATCAAAAAAAAAGATAAACTATGCGTCAAATATTTTTTATTGCAGTAGCCATTACTGCATTGTTTCTTGAGGCTGGTGCCCAAGGATATAGGATTGAGGTAAAGGTTGATGGGCTTAACGATACCAAGCTGCAGCTTGGGTACTACTACGGCGATAAAACACTACTTGCCGACACGGCAAGAACTAATTCGCAGGGTTTAGCCATTTTTCAGGGCGACACGCTACTACCACGTGGGATGTACTTTGTGGTGTTGCCCGATAATTTTTTTGAGCTAATACTTGAAGACAATCAGCAATTTGGTATAAGCACATCGATTGACAATGTGAACCAAAATCTAAAGTTTACCAACTCCCCAGAGAACACAGCATTCGATAGATACCGAAAATTTTTGGCCGAGAAGCAGAACCGAATGGGCGAGCTGCAGCAGCAGGCACAGGAGCAGAGAGAAGCAACCGGTGAGGTTGATAAGGACTTGGTCGCTAAGATTGAAGCGCTTGATAACGAGGTGAAAACTATGTGGGACGAGACGGTTGCCAACAACCCCAACTCCATGCTGGCCGCCATTATTAACACGCTAAAGCCTGTTGAGTTCCCCGATTTTGGAATAGCTGATGACGCACCCAATGCCGATTCCCTAAGGTGGATTAGTAGCATAAGGTATAACCAGAAGCATTATTTCGACAATGTCGACTTCTCGGAGTCAGGTCTTATCCGCACCCCGTTCTTTGTGGGGCGTATCGATAACTATTTCGATAGGGTGCTAATACCTGTAGCCGACACCATTATACCCTACGCCGATAGGATTATTGAGAGGGCAAGAGCAAACGATGATATGTACCGCTTCATCGTTACGCATCTCTTCTCAAAATTTTCCAACTCATCCATTATGGGGATGGATGCTGTGTTTGTTCATATTGCCGAGAAGTACTTCTTGTCGGGTCAAACGCCATGGATTACCGAGGAGACCAAAGTAAAAATTGCCGAAAGGGTAGGGGATCTTAAGCCAAACTTGATAGGCCAAATTGCCCCAAACTTTCGGATGGCTAGCCTTAGCGGGGGAGTGCAGGAGTTGCATAAAATTAAGGCTGATGTAACGGTAATTTACTTTTGGGAACCGTCGTGCAGCCATTGCAAAAGGGTAACCCCACAGCTCCGCGATATTTATAATAAATTCAAGGATAAGGGTATGGCTGTTGTGGCGGTATATACCCAGGGCGAGATGGATAAATGGAAGGAGTATGTAGACTCAAATGAGCTTAATTGGATAAACGTTTGGGATCCAACACGTGGTTCGCGCTACCATAAGCTTTACGATATCTACAGCACCCCAGTGCTGTACGTGCTCGATAAGGATAAACGGATTGTGGCCAAACGGATTGGTGTAGAGTCGCTGGAGCGGTTTATTGAGCAGGAGATTTTATAAACTTGCTTCCCATTTTTTTTAACATTACCCCATACTTGAGCTAAGTTAAGTATGGGGCTTTTTTATTATAGCTAATTAAATGCTAAAAGTTCAGAGAGAATGAAAAAACATTATACGAATACTCAATGTTACACCTATTTTTGACATAGCCTATTGAGCTAGTGATAAATCCGTTGTTTTCTCGAAATCTTACATAATGACCTACTATATAGCCAATTGTAATCATTTTGGGCAACACATTGAGTATCCATATAATGTTATTAAATAAAAGATTTACCTGTTTGGCATTAACCTGTCACAAAATGTGGCATAGTATGTATTGCACACTAATTCAGCTTTTTGAAATTAATGATACGAAATTTCAAATGTTTTAAGTGTTCGAGTATGCAACAAGGAATGAATGTTCCATTCCGCACACTATGGCACTGCTTGAGTAGAAAAAGGGGTGTAAACTGATAGCGTTTACACCCCTTAATGGTATTCCCATTGCTATATTTCTATGCAAAAATCGATGATACTGTTATAATAACACCAATAGTAAGCAGCACAAAGAAACCAAGTAGCGGTTGGTTCATATTTCTGCTTTGGTAGTATTCAACCTGTTCTGCGATATAAGACTTACCCTCATGATGATAGCTGTACAAGTCGAAGTAAAACTTGGTTTGGTAAACCCAGTAGGGGGTAAAAACGATGGCGCATAGAAGTACCAATCCTAGCATGGCAAAAATTGTCCCAATTATCCACATAACATTTGTGTACTTTATCGACCTAATTCGTGCTTGGGTAAGGCTTGTGTCGAGTATGAATTTCGACTCAACCTGACCACGATATAACTTCAAATTATCGAGTTGGTCCTTTAGGTTGTCAATTTGTTGCCCAAATTGCTCGTTGTCGGGATTTGCCCTTTGCTTAGAGACAACGTCAGCAATAGCCTTTTCCAGTTCACCAATTTGCTCCGATACTTTTACTGATTGGTCGGCGTAGTTATGCTGAATCCTTTCGAGGGAGATCTTTTCGCTTTCCGTTCTTCTATAGCCCTTGGGTAAGTTTGCAATCAGCCTAAGCCAGTCGTCCTCGAAAAGTTCCAACGAATAAATCCTCGACTCAATGGTAGCCATTCGCTTAACCCTTTTCTCAGCAAAATCTTTAGCCATACTGGCCTGCGAGTTCACGTTATAGAATGCAGTGAAGTGGGAGTTGGTCATGCTAAGCTCATTACTCAATTTGTTAAGCGATTGCTCACAGAACGATGCTTTAATGGTGTTGGTAGACCACCATAGGAATGCTCCAATAATAAGTGTGATTATTGATGTAATAACGCTGCCTAACAGCATGAAGGGAATTGAACCGATTAAACGTGGTAGCCTAATACCTGTGCTGATGAGAAAATCCTTGTTATCAAAATCGCCATTGTTCTGCGATGTGTAGGCAGGGGCAATGGCGTTAATAACTAGCGATACAACTACCGATAGGGTTAGTACTAGTATTAGAACCAACGAAATGGGGTACGATAGGCCGAGCATAGGTAGCTGAATTGCCGTTCCGGCAAACATGTGGAATACGGTGATGATGGAAGCGCTTAGTATGCTAATAACAACCAATATTCCAAGCTTTGAGACCACGGTGCCAGTCCAAAACTCGTTAAATGTGCGCTTGTCGTCATTATATAATGTGTATAGGGTAAAGTACAGCACGCTAAATAGTATGGCAAGCACCAGCGGAATAGCTAGCCAGGGTAGCTGTAGAATACTGCCAAGGTAAAGGAAAACAAGCACAACGAATGATACAGCTAGCACCGAGACAAAACCATTTTTGAAAGTACTTGCGCTAAACGCTTCGGGAATTAACGTAATTGCAAGTTTGAAGTATCTCCAGCTCCAAACTATAATGTAATGCCAAAGTAACTTCGCAATGAAAAATATTACAGGATGAACAAATTCATTCCAAAGCCACAGTATTACCCACCATATAGCCTGACCAATAAAGCCCAAAAACTCAAATATTGATATTACACCATAAATTGCCCAGGCCACGGCGTTGAAAATGAAGATGAAGAATCCCATTATGGGTAGGAGTATGGCCGAGAATGCCCCTCGGGTCAACCACTCGTCGTGCACTCGCTTGTGGTTGAGGATAAAGTTGGGTGTAACTTCAGTAACCAACGATCTAAAGAAGCCCAGAAAGGCAAGGGTTACAAAAATTGAAGCAATTCCGAAATATGCCAGTTGAGTAATATGCGAAAAGTTAAAAACAAGTGAAATGTTTTGTAGACTTAAACTCATAGCTTAGGTTTTTTAGGTTCAATGTTAAAGGTGTAATTCTGTAAAAGGTATTTTCAGTTTTTTTTTACAAAGCATAATTCTATATCAAATTTAAAATAATTTTATCAAAATGCAAACCCACAAGCCCATGACTTTATTTTATACTCCTCTATGAAAGATTCGCTAGGTTTCAATCTCAACCAGTGTAATGCCCGTGCCACCAAAATCGACATGCTCATCGGCGTACGATTTTACATAGGGCATGGTTTTAAGGAAATTTCTTATCTCATGCCGAAGTATTCCGTTTCCTTTGCCATGGAGTATACGAACTCGGCTAATCCCTATCATTGCCGCTTCGTCAATCAAATCCTGAACGGTTTCCAGCGCCTCATTGGTGCGGAACCCTCGCACATCGATATCCGATTTAAAGTTTAGCCTTTTCTTGTGCAGGTCGAAACCAATGCCGGTTTGTGGGCTTTTCACCGTTCTTTCGGCACTTCGATATTCGTTAAGCGAAATGCCCTCGAGCTTACTTACCTTGATGGTGGTAAGCATACTACCAAAGGCAACAATGGCATTCTTGCCATCGATTTGCATAACCTCACCAACGGCATCCTGTCCAGCAATTCTCACCTTATCGCCTTGCGAAATGGTTTTGGGTTTGGCTGGTTTTTCGCTCTTTGTGGTAGCCTGTCCGCCTTGCTTCTGCTTGCGCTCCTGGTTACGTTGCTGCCTTCTGAGGATTTGCTCCAGCTTCGTTTCGATGGTTGGGTCTACTTCGGCGGTAATGTCTTGAAGATTCTCTTTGTGCTTGTCAAGTCCTTGCCGTGCTTTGCGCGTGCGCTCTTTCTCTGCCGACGACTCCTTAATCTCCCGGATGGTGTTTTCAATAATTTTATTTGATGAGGCCAGAATAGTTTCTGCCTCCTCTTTCGCCTTGCTGATGATAGCCTTGCGCTGCTGCTTAATGGTCTCCAACTCCTCGGCAAGCTTGGTTTCGTACTCCTCGGTTTTTTTGGTCGATTTCCTGATCTGATCACGCTTGCGCTCCCAGTATCGCTTATCGCGTGATATTTCTTTCAGATGCTTTTCGAAGCTAATATGGTCGGTTCCTGCTTTGCCCTCGGCTAGCTTTAGCACTTCCTCGGGTAGGCCAATCTTGCGAGCAATCTCGAAAGCAAAGCTGCTGCCGGGTTTACCAATCTCTAGCTTAAAAAGAGGTTCAATTCGCCCCATATCAAAGAGCATTGCCCCATTGATAATTCCCTTTGCACTGGCGGCGTAATGCTTGAGGTTGCTGTAGTGAGTTGTTATTACCCCAAAGATGCCCTGCTGGTTAAATTGCTGTAGAATCGATTCGGCAATGGCTCCTCCCACCAGCGGTTCAGTGCCTGCGCCAAACTCATCGATAAGTACAAGTGTTGAGCTGTCGGCATTCTTCAGGAAGAACTTCATGTTAAACAGGTGCGAGCTGTAGGTGCTGAGGTCGTTCTCAATGGATTGCTCATCGCCAATATCTATGAAAAGCTTTTTGAAAATCCCCATTTCTGAGTTTTCAAGCACCGGCGGCAGAAATCCGCACTGGAGCATATACTGCGATACGCCTAGGGTTTTTAGACACACCGATTTTCCCCCAGCATTGGGACCCGAAATAAGCAGGATATGGTTTTGGTCATCCAGCTCAATGTCGAGTGGAACTATCTCTTTGCCCTCGCGCTTCAGGGCAAGCATAAGCAGGGGGTGTACTGCCTTGCGCAAATATATTTTTGGTGATGAATGGAGAATTGGCTTAGCTCCAGCCACCGATGAGGCGAATAGCCCTTTGGCTCTCAAAAAATCAATCTCGCCCAAAAAATCGTACGATTGGAGCAACTCGGTAAGGTAAGGACGCAGCGTGTCGGCAAACTCAACCAGAATGCGTACTATCTCCCTACGTTCATCGTACTCCAGCTCACGGATCTCGTTGTTGAGTTCCACCACCTCAAAGGGTTCAATGAATACAGTTTTGCCTGTAGCCGACTCGTCGAGAACAATGCCCTTGAGCTTGCGCTTATTCGATGCCGAAACGGGGATTACTATTCGTCCATCGCGCATTGATGTGGATGCATCGGAATCGACCAATCCGTCGGCCTGTGCCTGCTTCAGGATAGAACCTATACGCTTAGCTACCGAGGCCTGCTTCGATGAAATTTCGCTCCTGATCCTCGCCAATTCAGGCGATGCGTTATCCTTAATCTTACCAAATCGATTGAGGATGGAATCGATACGTTCGGAAATAAAAGGGAAGTACTCCACCTCGTTGGCAAACCTCGCCAGGTTGGGGTACTTGGGCTTATCGCCCTTTGTTAAGAACGAAAGGATTGATTTAATGGCATCGAGTGAGCGCCTAAGGCTGAATAGCTCAGCTTCGTCTAACCATGACCCCTCGTGCTTTATCCGCTCAAGGAAAGGAGTGGTGTCGGCGTAGCCATCCACCGGAAACGAGTCTTCCATTTGGCAAATGGTCTTCATCTCGGCGGTGAGTTCCATAATCTGCGTTATGGCGTCGAAATTGGTTAGGAATGATGCTGAGGCAGCCTTGCGCTTACCGATATCGCAAAGGCAAAGGTTTGACACTTTGGCCCTAATACGATCGAACCCTATCTTTTCTTCAAAGTTATTGGGGTAAATATTTTGCATTAGCTAGCAAGCAATTAGTAGGTTTTCATCACCTGCGAAAGCAGCATTTGATGCTGTTTGGGTGTATGGCAAAGATAGAAAGACTTTTGCTAAAGTCTTTAATATCGGGCTAACTATTGTTCTAGCTACTAATGCTGTACGGCTACTCGCTCTTTTGGGGGTAGTTGGTAATCTCCCTAATATCTTCGTAAAGAGGTTTTAGACGTTTGTACAATTTTCGGTAACCCTTGTTGTAAAGGTCGTTGTAAACCTCATCAACTCGACACATATTAAGCCTAAAAAAAAATGTGTTTCAAAACATGAATTGCTTCTTGCAATGAGGTGTAATTTATGATGAAGAAGGATTCCTAAAATTAGCCAATTTTTTTTCAAAACCGTAGGTTTTGTTGGGGTTATTTACTCAATTAATCAAGACGTAGTTGAAAAAATGTTGACACTTTAATCGTACGTTGTAAAAAATGTTATTATCTTTGCAGCTTGAAACAATCTACAGAAATACCCACTAATTTACTGATTAGCTATGAATTATTTAACAGCAGAACAGAAGCAGGAATTTTTTAAGCAGTACGGAAAGTCTAATACCGATACCGGCTCCCCCGAGGGTCAGATCGCGATATTTTCCCACCGTATCAGCCATTTAACTGAGCACCTGAAGAAAAACCGCAAGGATTATGCAACTCAGCGCTCATTGTTAAAGCTGGTGGGTAAGCGTAGACGACTTTTAGATTATCTCAAGGATCGCGACATTGAAAGATATCGTGCAATCATTAAAGCGTTAAATCTTAGGAAGTAAAACAAGAAAAAGGCAATTGAAACAATTGCCTTTTTTTGAAATTACTGTAATCTTTTGTGGAGGAAATCAGAGGGATTGCAACTTTTCCTCTGATTTCCTGTTTATTAGCAAGACTTTTTTATTTATTTATCAATAGTTGATACTGTATGTTTAATGTTGTAAAGAAAACGATCGATTTAGGTGATGGAAGGTCCATCACAATTGAAACTGGAAAATTGGCGCGTCAAGCCGACGGATCTGTGGTGATTCGTATGGGGCGCACCATGATGCTTGCCACTGTGGTGAGTGCGAAGGACGCTAGGGAGGATGTTGATTTTATGCCTCTTAGCGTTGATTACAAAGAGAAATTTGCTGCCGGTGGCCGTTTCCCCGGAGGGTTCCTTAAAAGGGAGGCTCGTCCGTCTGACTACGAAGTGCTTATTGCACGCCTTGTAGACAGGGCGCTTCGACCACTTTTCCCCGATGATTATCATGCAGAAACGTTTGTAACCATAAACCTCATTTCTGCCGAGAAAGACACACCCCCAGATGCGCTTGCAGGATTAGCGGCTTCGGCTGCACTAGCCATATCGGATGTTCCGTTCAACGGACCAATATCCGAGGTAAGGGTTGTTCGCGTAGATGGAAAATTTATAATTAACCCTACATTCAGTCAGATCGAAACGGCTGATATCGATATGATGGTGGGTGCAACCTACGACAATATCCTTATGGTTGAGGGCGAGATGAACGAAGTTTCAGAAGCCGAGATGCTTGAGGCCATTAAGTTTGCTCATGAGGAGATCAAAAAGCATTGCGTTGCTCAAATGGAGCTAGCCAAGGAGCTAGGAGTGGTGAAGCGCGAGTATTGCCATGAGAACAACGACGAAGAACTACGGGCTCAGGTTAAAGAGTTTTGCTACGATAAGGTATACAAGGTTGCCAAGTCGATGCTGTCGAAGCATGAGCGTAGCGATGCATTCGAAGCCATAAGGGAAGAGTTTTTACAAACCCTACCTGAGGAGGATCGCGATGCAAAAGCATCACTGGTTAAGCGATACTACCATGATGTTGAGAAGAACGCTATGCGGAATATGATTCTCGATGAGAGCATAAGGCTAGATGGACGTAAAACCGACCAGATTAGGCCAATAGAGTGCGAGATTGATTACTTGCCTTCGGCGCACGGATCGGCTCTTTTTACAAGGGGCGAAACCCAGTCGCTTACCACAATTACATTAGGCACCAAGCTCGATGAGAAGATAATCGACGAGGTACTTCAGCGTGGAACCGAAAAGTTTGTGCTGCATTACAACTTCCCTCCATTCTCAACTGGCGACGCCAGACCTTACCGCGGTGTAAGTCGTAGGGAGATTGGACACGGAAATCTTGCCCACCGTGCACTCAAAAGAATGGTGCCCACAGGCGAAAGTAACCCCTACACCGTAAGGGTGGTTAGCGATATCTTGGAGTCCAACGGATCATCGTCAATGGCCACTGTTTGTGCAGGATCCCTGGCTCTTATGGATGCTGGCATAGGAATTAAGAAGCCTGTTTCGGGTATCGCCATGGGGCTAATCTCTGAGCCCAAAGGGGCTCGTTTTGCCATACTTTCCGATATTCTTGGAGACGAGGATCATCTAGGGGATATGGACTTTAAAGTAACTGGTACTAAGGATGGTATAACAGCAACCCAAATGGATATTAAGGTTGATGGACTCCCTTACGAAGTGCTTTTCCAAGCCCTAAATCAAGCACGTGAGGGCAGATTACATATTCTAGGTAAGATGAACGAGGTAATTTCTGAACCCAAAGCCGATCTTAAGCCACATGCACCACGGATTGAGCAGTTTAGTATTGCTCGCGATTTGATTGGTGCCGTTATCGGCCCAGGCGGAAAGATTATCCAAGAGATACAACGTACAACAGGTGCTACCATCAATATCGAAGAGGTAAATAACCATGGTGTGGTTACTGTTTTTGCCGATAATATGGATGCTCGTAACGCTGCTGTTAAGTGGATTAAGGGTATTGCCGTTTCTCCCGAAGAGGGCGAGGTTTATACTGGAAAGGTAAAATCAATCCTGCCATTTGGCGCCTTTATCGAGATTGTTCCTGGTAAGGATGGTCTGCTTCACATCTCTGAGATAGATTGGAAACGAGTTGAGAAGGTTGAGGATGTGCTAAAAGAGGGCGATATGGTTGAGGTGAAGCTTATTGAGGTTGACAAGAAAACCGGGAAGTTAAAGCTCTCGCGCAAGGTGCTACTACCCAAGCCCGATCAGAAGTAAGACTTTCGTAACATAATATAATTAAGGGCAACCTAGCGTTAGGATTGCCCTTTTTTTGTGACCTTAGCAATGGGGTTTTGTAAACCACAAAACCAAAGCGTATTTTTGCATTAATGCTTAAAGCCCTATTACCTAATCTCCTAATTTTCAATTTTAAAAAAATCCCTACTTTTACATTGTAGATTTTATAAACATTTGTGTATTTTTGTGTGAAAGGAAAAATAACTTTCAGAAATATTTCTGACTATGAAAAAAATAATCTTTGTTTTGCTTGCAAGCTTGTTGCTGTTTAGTAGCTCCTGCGATAGGAGTCCCGTGAAATACCCCGAAACCCCTAAGGGTGATGTGGTTGACACATATTTTGGTGTAGAGGTACCCGACCCTTACCGCTGGCTGGAGGACGATAAATCCGATCAAGTAGCAGCGTGGGTCAGCGCCCAGAATGAAGTTACATTTAATTATCTAGATAAAATTCCTTTTCGGGAGTCCATAAAAGATCGCCTGAGTAGCTTATGGGATTTCTCTATAAAGTCATCGCCTTTTATTCGAGGAGGAAAAATCTTCTCGTACCAGCGTGATGGGCTGCAAGACCAATGGGTACTTTTTGTTCAAGATTCGTTTGAGGATGACCCCCGGGTGCTCATCGATTCAAATAAATTCTCAGAAGACGGAACCGTTGCTCTTGGAACAATTGGCGTATCGGGAGATGGAAAGTACATTGCCTATGCAACATCTGATGGTGGTTCTGATTGGAATACCATAAGGGTGAGGGAAATAGCAACCGGGGCCGACTTGCTTGACGAGCTAAAGTGGGTTAAGTTTTCCGGTATTCAGTGGTATAAGGATGGGTTCTTCTATAGCCGTTACGATGAGCCTAAAAAGGGAGCAGAGCTTAGTAGTGCCAATGAGTACCATAAGGTGTACTACCACAAGTTAGGCACACCTCAAACAAGCGATAAGCTTATTTTTCAAAACCTAGAGTACCCCCAGCGAAACTATTTTGCACAGGTTACCTCCGACGAAAAGTTTCTAATAATTTCCGAAACCGAATCGACCCATGGTAACTCATTATACATCCGAAATCTTTCTACCGATCATGATTTCTTGAAGTTGACCACAAGCTTTGAGTACAACTATCAGGTTTTAGACCACGTTGATAACCACCTGTATGTACTTACAAACTACAAATCGCCAAAATATAAGTTGGTAAAGATCAACGTCAACACGCTTGATATTGGTAATTGGCGAGATGTGATCCCTGAGAAGAAGGATGTTTTAGAAAGCTGCGTTTTGGCTGGAGGGAAAATTATTGCCACTTATATTGAGGATGTTAAGAGTAAGGTTGAGGTTTATAGTTTAGATGGCGATAAGTTGCATCAGTTTAAACTTCCAACCCTTGGAACAGTTTCGGGTATTAGCGCACAGCTAAACAATAAAACAGCATTTTACACTTTCTCCTCTTTTACGGTTCCCTCTGTAATATACTCTTTCAATACCGATACCTATGAGTCAGACGTGTTCTTTGAACCTCAGATTGACTTTGATTTTGATAACTACGAAACTAATCAGGTTTTCTACAAAAGTATAGATGGAACCGATGTGCCAATGTTTATAGTTCACAAAAAGGGTATAGAGCTAAACGGTCAGAATCCAACGCTACTATACGGGTATGGAGGATTCAACGCTACGCTCAAGCCAAGCTTTAGCACATCGCGTTTGGTATGGCTCGAGAATGGTGGGATTTACGCTCTCGCCAACATAAGAGGTGGAGGTGAGTATGGCGAGAATTGGTATCGCTCTGGAACTAAGCTTAACAAGCAGAATGTATTCGATGACTTTATTGCAGCAGCGGAGTATCTAATTGCTCAGGGCTATACCTCAAGTAAAAAGTTGGCCATACAAGGAGGGTCTAATGGCGGCCTACTTGTGGGAGCAGTTGTGAATCAGCGTCCCGATCTGTTTAAGGTGGCAATACCTCAGGTTGGTGTGATGGATATGCTTCGTTTCCATAAGTTTACCATCGGTTGGGCATGGGTAAACGACTATGGTTCCAGCGAAGACTCAATTCAGTTCCTGAACCTATATAACTACTCACCTATACATAATGTGAAATCGGGTGTAAACTACCCAGCCATTCTAGTAACCACAGCTGATCATGACGATAGGGTGGTGCCAGCTCACTCGTTCAAGTATATTGCAACTTTGCAGGATAAGCAGAAGAAAGGCGCGAATCCAAAGTTGATTCGTATTCAAACCCGTGCTGGCCATGGCGCAGGTATGCCTACATCGCTTGTAATTCAGGAAACAGCCGACATCTACTCCTTCATATTTTACAATATGGGGGAAAACATTCAATATTGAACCAAATAATTAACAAAGGTAAAAGGAGTTGGATATACCCCCAACTCCTTTTTTTACCGGTCAGTCTTTATGCAATATTTAGTAATAGAGGGCAATATTGGTGCAGGTAAAACTACGCTCACCAAAATGCTGGCTAATGATTTAAATGCCAGGGTAGTGCTTGAACAATTTGCCGACAACCCCTTCTTGCCCAAGTTTTATAACGATCCGCAGCGTTACAGCTTTCCGTTGGAGCTATCGTTTCTTGCCGAACGTTACAAGCAGCTAAACGCCGAGCTAAGAGCAGGTTCATTATTCCACCCGCTGCTTATTGCCGATTACTTCTTCATGAAGTCATTAATCTTTGCTCAAAACACCTTGGCAAAGGATGAGTTTAACTTGTATCGACAGATCTTTGAAATTATTTACAACTCAATACCCAAGCCCGATTTGTATGTATACCTACACGTTCCCGTAGAGAGATTGATGAGTAATATCCGGAAGAGGGGGCGAGAGTACGAGCAGTCAATTACCCCCGGCTACCTTGAGACAATTCAGCAAGGATATTTTGAGTTTTTTAAACAGCATCCGGATTACAGCTTTCTAATTATAGATATATCCGGGCTCGATTTTGTAGAAAACCAATTAGATTATAGCCGAATTAAGTCAGCAATTTTTGACCAAACCTATAATAAAGGTGTTCAAAGGCTATCTTTTTAAGATTTAACGTATTTTTTAATGATAAAGGTTTTCTATTTCACAAAGAAGTATTAAATTTGTAACTTGTTGGCCAAATAATGAAAAAACCAAATTAAACACTAATAGATTATGAAAAGAATCAAATTCAATGTAATGGCACTGTTTGCCATGGCAGCTATTGTTTTAAGTAGTTGCGGCGGTGTTAATAAGATGAAAGAGTTCGCCGAAGGTACTGATCTTAAAGTTACTCCCAACCCACTTGAGGTGCACGGAGATGTTGTTAAAGGCACCATAGAGGTAACTTTCCCCGCTAAATACTTCAACAAAAAGGCAATTCTAAAAGCTACCCCAGTGCTTGTATACGAAGGCGGTGAACTACCTTTAGAGCCTAAAATGCTTCAAGGTGAGGATGTACAGGACAACCACCAAGTAATTTCTTACGATGCAGGTGGATCGGTAAGGCATGAAATTGAGTTTGAGTACAGCGACGAGATGATGAAGTCGGAGCTTGAACTTCGTTTTGTAATTATTTATAAAGATGATGAGATTCCTTTCGAGGAGCCCTACAAATTAGGCGTTGGTGTAATTGCCACTTCAAAATTGGTTGAGATAGATCCTAAACCTATTATGCTTAATGATAAGTTCCAGCGGGTTATTCCTAAGAAAGAGGAAGCTCAAATCAACTTCGTTGTTAACCGTTCAGATGTTCGTCGTTCTGAGTTAACCAAGGAAGAGATTAAAATGCTAGAGGATTTCATTAAGGAAGCTGCAGCACAAGAGAACCTTGAACTTAAGGGCGTTAACGTTTCTGCTTACGCCTCTCCAGAAGGCCCACTTCAGCTGAATGAAAAACTTTCTATCGAACGTGGAAAAGGTGCTGAGAAGTGGCTGGCCGATGTTTTCAATAAAGCAAAAGTTGAAGGTGATGCTAAGGATTACGTATCAACCCAAACCACTGCCGAAGACTGGGAAGGTTTCCAAAAGCTAGTTCAAGCCTCTGATATCCAAGATAAGGAGCTTATCCTTCGCGTTCTTTCCATGCACTCAGATCCTGAGGTTCGCGAAAGGGAGATCAGGAATATGAGCAAAGTTTTCCTTGTACTACAGGAGAAAATTTTACCAGAGCTTCGCCGTTCGAAAATGATTGCCAATGTTGACGTTATTGGTTACTCTGACGAGGAGCTAATGGAAATGGTTCAGAACAACAATACTGATGAGCTTAATGTTGAAGAGATGCTTTACGCTGCTTCTCTTTGCCCCAACGATGATATGAAGCTTAACGTTTACAAGAAGGCTGCTGAATCTTTCAACGATGTTCGTGCATTCAACAACATTGGTTACATCAACCTAAAGAAAGGAAACCTTGCTGACGCTAAATCAGCACTTGAATCAGCTACTGGAATTGAAGCCAACAACCCTGTAGTAAAAAATAATATGGGATGTGTTGCTCTTCTAGAAGGCGATATCGATAAGGCTCAGAACCTGTTCATTGGTGCTACCAATGCTGGACAAGAAGTTAAGTACAACCTTGGTATTATCTCAATCATTAAGAATCAGTACCCTGCCGCAGTTGAGTACCTTGCTGGTAGCGATACCTTCAACCAAGGTCTTGCTATGCTTCTAAGCAACAGGAATGATGCTGCTAAGAACACCTTCCAAAAGGTTGACGAAGCTAAAGCATACTATGGCCAAGCTATTGTAGGTGCTCGCATTGGTGATGAGAGCATGGTTCTTAACAACCTTCGCACTGCCATTGGAAAGGACGCTTCTCTAAAAGAGCGCGCTCTTAAAGACCTAGAATTCCGTAACTACTTCCAAAATGATGCATTTACTGCAATCGTTCAGTAGTAGATACAATAATAGAAAAGGGCGCTGAAAAGCGCCCTTTTTTTATGCGTTATATTTTACGAAAAAATCCCAAACAACAATGCCCGCCGTTACCGAAACATTGAAGGAGTGCTTTGTGCCAAATTGTGGTACTTCAATGCTTCCGTTGCAGCTGTTTATGGCATCTTGCGAAACCCCTTTAAGCTCGTTACCAAACACAAAGGCATACCTACCATGGGGCCATGGCTTAAAGTTTCTTAGGTCGATGCTGTTCGTTGTTTGCTCCAGTGCATATACTTTATAGCCCTCTTTTACTAGCCCTGTAATGGCGTCAACTGTGTTCTCTACATATTGCCATTCCATTGAGTCTTCTGCGCCTAGCGCAGTTTTATGTATCTCTGGGTGTGGTGGAGTGGCCGA
Organism: Tenuifilaceae bacterium; assembly: GCA_034006965.1. GTDB lineage: Bacteria > Bacteroidota > Bacteroidia > Bacteroidales > Tenuifilaceae > Perlabentimonas. The sequence continues at coordinate 9,542 of JAVERU010000029.1, read as the reverse complement.
TATTCCGCAAAGAATTATCTTTTCAACATTAAGCGCATCGCAGGTTCTGAAAATTGAACCAATGTTGTTGAGACTCCTCACATTATCTAGTACGACAACAACAGGAAACTTCGATGAGTTCTTAAACTCGTTGAGCGATTTCCGGTTTAGCTCCTCAATGTTTAGCTTACGTGATTTGGTCATCGTTTAAAAGGGGTATAAATATGGTTATGGTTAAGATGATTAACTTTATTTTTGTATTTTAGTTGCAATGCAAATTAAACCTTTTTTCTAATGAATATCCATGAGTATCAGGCAAAAGAGTTGTTGAAGCGAGCTGGGGTTTCTGTTCCCGCTGGCAAGGCAGTGTACTCCGTAGAGGAGGCAGTAAATGTAGCAAAAGATATTTTCAATTCCACAGGCACCAACGCAATTGCTGTTAAAGCACAAATTCATGCTGGCGGTAGGGGCAAGGGGGGCGGTGTGAAAATCGCCAAAAGTATCGATGAGGTAAGGCAGTTTGCCGGCGATATTTTGGGGATGACACTGGTGACCCATCAAACTGGGCCAGAAGGAAAATTGGTGAGAAAGCTGCTTGTAGAGCAGGGGATTTATTACCCTGGCCCATCGCCTATTCAAGAGTTCTATATGAGCATTTTGCTTAATAGGGCCACTGGGCGAAATATGGTGCTGTACTCTACCGAGGGCGGTATGGACATTGAGGCTGTTGCCGAGAAAACGCCCCATTTAATTTACAAGGAGGAGATTCATCCCATGGGCATTCAGCCTTTCCAGGCACGCCGTATCGCCTTTAACCTTGGCCTTTCTGGCAAAGCTTTCTCCGAAATGGTGAAGTTTGTTACTAGTTTGTATAATGCATACACTACCTACGACTCAACCCTGTTCGAGATAAATCCTGTGTTTAAAACCTCCGATGATTTAATTTTTGCTGCTGATGCAAAGGTTAATATCGATGATAATGCCCTATATAAACATCCCGATTTGGATGAAATGAGAGACTCAGACGAGGAGGACCCCGCTGAGGTTGAGGCATCGGAATCGAATTTGAACTTCATAAAGCTCGATGGTAACGTTGGTTGTATGGTGAATGGGGCAGGCCTTGCCATGGCCACCATGGATATCATCAAGCTGTCGGGTGGAGAACCCGCTAACTTCCTTGATGTTGGTGGTTCGGCTAATGCCACAACGGTTGCCGCTGGGTTTAGAATTATTCTTAAAGACCCTGCCGTAAAGGCAATTCTCATCAATATCTTTGGTGGTATTGTGCGTTGCGATAGGGTAGCACAAGGTGTTGTGGATGCTTACAAAGAGATTGGGGATATACCCGTACCTGTTATTGTTAGGTTGCAGGGGACCAATGCCGAGGAGGGAAAACAGCTTATTGACAATAGTGGGCTAAAGGTATACTCGGCCATAAGCTTGCAAGAGGCCGCCAACTTGGTGAAGAAGTTGGTTGGTTAATATTTATAGTTTTACAAAAAAAGCCGCCAACATTGGGCGGCCTTTTCTGTATTATTTCTCTATTGAGCAGGTTTTTATTCCAAGGATTGCGTATAGTCCACAGAACCTGATGAATGCTGTTGCCATTGGAATAATGGCTAGCATTCCCCACCAGCTTTGGTAAACAAATCCTAACGTTGCCATTACAATGCCGATAATGATTCTTATGATCATATCGGTTTTTCCAACATTCCTTTTCATAACCTTATCTGCTTTAGTTTTATCTATAAACTCATTGAGGGCAGAAAAGTTTGTGATACTATCTCCAGCTAACATCTTTACGGCTTACCGGCATGGTCATGCATCTAGCACCACCCCCCCCGCGGGGCAACTCGCTGCCGTCAAGGGTGATCAGGTAACGGTTGTAGTTAGCTAAATCTACCTTGCCGCTAATTACCTCCTTGGCACGGATTATCTCGTAGCCATGGTTATTCATTTCTTGGGCTGTGTAGTTGTTCCTACCGTAACCTATCACCTTGCCAGGTCCAACAGCAAAAAAGTTTGCACCGCTATGCCACTGCTCGCGTTCCTGAGTCCATTGGTCTTTGGTCCCACCGCATTGAATAGGCTCCAGGTCCATTCCTAGCTTTTTTAAAGCTACAAGAATGTTTTCTACATTCTTTATCTCCTTCACCTTGCAGTTTTGAACAGTAATCATAACTGTTTGGTACTTGTTGGGACGGGTAATGAGTGGTTCAAATATCATGCATGAATTCACATCAAGTAGTGTGAACACCATATCGAGATGGATAAATGATTCGGGTTTGTAGGGCAACTCTTGCACAATGATATGTCGCTCCCTGTTGTCATTCTTGGAGCATAATCTGCTAATAATAAAATCAATACCCTGAGAGGAGGTTCTGCTGCTATTGCCAATTAGTAAAATGTCATCCCTTGCTATCAGCACGTCGCCACCCTCAATGGAGATATTTCCGTTGGTATTGTATGACGTAGGGTTTATGGTGCTAGTTTCAAACGTGTCGGAATGGTTGAATATGGCCTCCATAATGATAGATTCCCTATCGCGAACAGGGCTAGCCATTTTACCAATAAGTACCTCGTCGTACATCGAAATTGCCGCATCGCGGGTAAAGTAGAAGTTGTACAGTGGTTGTAGCGCATACCTCTCGTTGCTTAAAAAGCTAGTGAGGGTATTACGTTTTAAAGGAAGACCCTGAATTAGTAGGGTAACCAGTTGTTTCGAGGGGATTGAAGCAAGCTCTTCGCGAAGATTCATTACCCCTTCATGCTTGCAGATGGTTCCAATAAGCTCCTCGCGGGCCTGGGGCTTGCGAATTACCTCGTATAGCAGATCGCTTACCTGATATGTTTTGGTAACTTTGCTTAGCACTCCGCTTAGCTGAGAATATTCCTTGCGTGCAACTTCTAAATTTAGAATATCGCTATATAATGCCCTATGCGCATCGTTTGGTGTCATATTCTCCACTTCAGCCCCTGGCGTATGCAGTATCACTCCTTGCAGCTCGCCAACCTCGGATGTCACGTTTACTCTCATCTTGGTACTCATATGCTTTGGTTTTTAGTAAAGTGTAAAATGTAGTCAAAAAAAAGTGTGTGCAAAGATAATCTCCACTTCAACAAAGTTAGGCAAAAATATAGGTGTTAAGCGACAGAAAAATTTTTGCTAATGCCCGTTGATTCAATTCAGTAAGTAAATTAGCTTGATTGAGGGGTGATATAATCCTACCAGTCTATTTTTTCGTAACGCTTTGGCTTGCCATTGTTTGGCTCGTTGCGGGTGGTATTTAGGCTCAGTATGTGAATCGACACTGCAATGGCAATAATAATGAGAAGGATCTGCACCCAAGGAATATGACTTGTAAGGTATACGCTTAGGAGAATGGTTGACCACAGAAGCGCCAACGTAAATATTTTAACCCCTTTGCTAATTGATTTATTTTGGATGTAATTGCGGATGTAATTCCCGAAAATTCTGTGCGTTAGAAGCCATCGGTACAAGCGTGTTGAGCTACGAACAAAAAGATAAGCCGCGAGCAAGAAAAATGGAGTAGTGGGAAGTATTGGTAGTACAATGCCAATTGCCCCTAGGGCAACTGAAAGAATGCCACCCAATACCATTAGGTATCGTAGGTATGGGCTACGGATTTTTTGGGGCTTAATATCGGACATTTACAGATGGAGTTCTTTTGGGCAATTAGTTGTTGTGCGAGCCATCGCAGAATGGTTTATTCTTCGATCGGCCACAGGCGCAAAGGTACATAGTGTCGGTTCCCTCGGGGGTAATGGGGTTGCCGTCTACGCTGGTAAGCGTAAATTTCCCCACCACCTTTATGGGGCCGTTCCTTTTGATGCGCACTTCAGTGCCCTTGGTTTGCTCTTGTTTATTCGTATTCATTGCTATATTTATTCCTCGGGATCTTTAAATCCAATTTTGAAATGATTCCCGTCACAAAAAGGCATATTGTTGGAATGGCCACACCGGCATAGTGATATCATTTGCATCGATTTAAGCACGTTGCCATCCTCACCTAGTAAGCTAAATTTCCCTGAGAAAAGAAGGGGCCCATTCCTCATCACCCTTATGGCAACAGGCTTCTCTTCTTTAGGCTGCACGGTGGGTTCGCTGCCCTCTTTCACTACCTTATGCGAACTCTCCGCTTTGTTCTTCTCTGGGGAGTTCCACTTAAACGTGAGGGCATTTGTTGGACACTGGTTTACAATATCTATAATGTCTTTGGTGGGTGCTCCTTGCATATTAATCCAAGGCCTATTGCGCGGGTTGAAAACCGACAGTAGCTTAACATAGCAAGTGGTTGCATGCACACACTCATCAGGTTTCCAGAAAACTGTTATATCATCATTGGAGTAGCTCCGGTTGTTTTTTTCCATTGGCCTATACGTAATTGAAATAATCCTCAAAAATGAGAAATTGTTCCTAGTAAATCAAATAAAAGCTACCTTTTAATAACAATACAATTGGCCACCATGTCATGCAGTGCTTGTTTCTTCTCAGTAAAACCTGCCATAATGTACCCTATGTACAGGGTGAGGTTGCTGATTATTTTTGCAAAATAGCGACCCGTTGCCTGGCCAAACGAGATGCGCTCACCTTTACAGTTGGTAACCCTTATGCCCACGGCTAGCTTGCCCAAAGTGCCACCATATTTTGATGATTCAAATAACGCGTAGTATAGCCAGCCTATAACCATGCTTAGCAGCCCAAGCAGCATAACCACCCCAACCATTGCACCAGCCTTTATTAAGTTTCCACCCATAAGTAGCTCTTTGGGTTCATTGGTATAGTCGAAACCTAAGGCTATGGATACGATTACAATTATTGCAGGTATTGCTATAAAAAAACCCATAACACCTAGGATTAAGTAATCGATGATGTAAGCTGCAAAGCGAAGCCAAAATCCAGCGTACTGAAATTCTTCTTGTTCAGCTGTTTTTAATGTTTCCATAGCGTTAAGCTTTGTTAATATATTTGGGTTTGGTGTGAATATGCCCGAAAATTCATTAAAAATTCTGACATGCAAAAACATTTTGGCATTTTTTCTGTATCTATGTGTTCCATGCATTACAACTTTTTACATACATAATCGTTTATATGCACAGGGAATAGGTATTATGAAAACATTTTATCCTATATTATTGTTTACATTCTTACTAGCGGCCATTGCTATCCCTCAAAGCAAAACCTTGGCTCAGTCGAGGCCAATTGAGAAGGATGGGTACACCTTTGTGCCCATAACGGTGCTCGATGGCGACACTTTACCCAATGTTCTTATTCCCCAGGTTGTAGTTTTTCCAGAGCGTAAGTTTGCCTCCAAACGCGACTACAGGGAGTACCAACGGTTGATTAGGAATATGAAGGTGGTTTACCCTTACGCCCAAATTGCTAAGTATAAGATATCGGAGATGGAGGTTCACTACCGTACCCTCAAGACCGACGCTGAGCGTAAGGCCTACGTGAAGCAAGTTGAGATGGAGCTGCGCGAGGAATTCGAAGATCAGCTGGTTAAGCTAACCGTATCGCAGGGTAGGTTGCTAATAAAACTTATTGATAGGGAGGTTGGAAAGACAACGTATAGCGTGATTCGAGATTTAAGGGGTGGCGTATCGGCTGTTTTTTGGCAAACCATTGCCCGACTCTTTGGGTCAAACCTCAAAGCTGAGTTCGATAGCGTGGGGGAGGATAAGATCTTGAACGAGATCATAATCTTATATGAGCATGGGCTTATCTAAAAGTATAACCTAACAATAGAAGGTTCTACTACCAATTTCGTGGAAACTATGTAAATTATAGCAAACTAAATCTTTGGTTTGGGCTTGAAGACAGAAGTCAGAAGTCAGAAGACAGAATTAACATGCTTCAACCTTCGGTCTTCGGTCTTCCAACCCTAAAATCATTCCACTAAAATTGCAGTAGTACCCAATATAAAATGCCGCTACATGCGGCATTTTATATTGCTGTTGATGTGCTTTACATATGCTTCATCATCTCTTTAACAACTGCATTTGCTCCATTGGCAATATCAACCAATGTGGCATCGAGCATATAGCAAGGGGTAGTGAAAAGTAGGTTGTCCTTATCAACCGATACCTCTCCATGGTTAGTTTTTTGGTGCTTAGCCCCAAGGGTCTCAACGGCTTTTGCAGTACCCTCATCTTGCCCAATAGTTAGTTTAGCACCTTTTATTAGCTTTGCCAAAAGCACAGGAGCGATGCATAGCGCACCAATGGGCTTTTTGGCCTTGTAGGTGTCAAGTATTGCCTTCTCAACCTCAGGATTAACCTTGCAGTTTACACCATCAAAAGCAAATGTGCAAAGATTTTTTGCCACACCAAATCCGCCCGGGAACACAATGGCATCGAAATCGTTGGGTTTGTAATCCGAAAGGGGTTTGATGTTACCCCTAGCAATGCGAGCAGCCTCTACAAGTACATTGCGTTTCTCGTTCATCTCCTCGCCCGTAATATGGTTCACAACGTGATGCTGATCGATGTCGGGAGCAAATATCTGATACGATCCGCCCTGCGATGCTATTGCGTATAGGGTCATGGTGGCTTCATGTATCTCGGCTCCATCGTAAACACCACATCCTGCTAAAACTACAGCAAACTTTTTGTCTTTACTCATAGCAATTCGTATTTTTAGATTTTGAACCGTTAAGATAGTTGTTTCTGCTCTTTTTATCACTGGATACGGTGTATGAGTTTCGTTAAAAAATCATAAGAATGATGAGAACTTTCGTTGGTGTAAAGATATTACTGGGTACTAAGATGCACTCTGTGCTTGATGAAGTACGGCAGGAGTTACGATACGAGAAGATTAAATGGGTGGATCTGTCGACTCTTCATGTAACCCTTTTTTTTCTTGGTGATACAACGGAGCCGGTGGCTAAAGTGGTGTGTAAATTCATTTCCGATAGCTTCTCGCAGACCAACGCTTTTAGCTTATTGATAAGTGGACTTGGAGCATTTGGTGAAAGGGGTAACCCTAGGGTTATTTGGATTGGTCTTGAGCCTAACAAGCATTTAAACGATATTCAGCATAGGGTAGAACAGCTGGCTGTAGCATTGGGGTTTCAACCCGATGCCAGGGGTTTTAACCCGCATATAACTATTGCAAGGGTGAAGGGTAAAAGTAATGCAAGCCTTGTGTACAGAGTATTATCCGAGTATGGCCCACAAATACAACAGCAGGTGCATATAGATGAGGTAATACTATACAAAAGCGAGCTTACCCCAATAGGAGCAATGTACACCAAGTACTGTTCTCAAAATCTTGCAAATAGGATAGGTTGATGGTACTACTTGGGGGCAAACTTGTACAGCACAAAGGCAATGATGGCGTATAGAAAGTTAGGTATCCAAACCGCAACAAGCGGAGGAATGTTGCCACCCTTTACAGAGAATATGGTGGAGAACTGCATGAAAAGGATGTAGCTAAAGCTGAGCGCTAACCCCAAGCCTATGTGCAGCCCAATGCCTCCTCGAACTTTGCGCGACGATAGCGCAACTCCAATGATGGTGAGGATGAATGTGGAAAATGGGTAGGCAACGCGGCTATACTTCTCAATAAGGAAAAAATCTACATTCTCGTTCCCCTGCAACCGTTGCTCCTCAATAAAATCATCGAGTTCAAACATATTCATGGTCTCCACAATGTTAAGCCTTTGGCTAAAGTCAGAGGGGTATAAGTAAATGGTGGTATCGATGGACGTGCCGTGCTTAATCACCTCGCTGGTATCTTGGAATTCTCTGATATGGTAGTTGTGAGCCACCCACTTGTTAATTGTGGTATCCCACTTTACATAGTCACTTATTAGCTTCGATTTTAGCTCTCCATCCTCAATGTGCTCTATGGAAAAGCGTTGTCCAATGTTACTATGCGTATTGTACGACTGCATATACACGTAAATGCCAGGTCTCACCTGTCGGTGTATATTCCGGTCGGTATTTCTGTACTGCTTCTTCACATAGGTGTTCTCAAACTCAAGCCGTACTCTATTCGCGGGAGGAATTATGAAGCTTGACAGCAGGAACGAGAAAACAGCAATGATGAATGCGGATACGAAGTAAGGGAACATCATCCTTCTGAAGGATACACCGCTACTCAAAATGGCGATAATCTCGGTGTTATATGCCATTTTTGAGGTGAAAAATATTACGGCAATAAAGGTAAACAGCGAGCTGAATAGGTTGGCAAAGTAAGGGATAAAGTTTAAGTAGTAATCGAAAACAATAGCCTTTAGGGGTGCTCCCTTCGAAACAAAGTCGTCCATCTTTTCAGCCAAATCGAAGATAACGGCAATGCCCATGATGAGGACAATGGCGTAGAAGTATGTCCCAATAAATTTTCGGATGATGTAGACGTCGATAATTTTGAACCCGAATTTACTCATAATCTAACCGAGAGTTTTTTTACAAGTGCCTCTTTCCAAGCTTTGAAAGTTCCGTTTTCTATTTTAATACGCGCCTCAGCCACTAGCCATAGGTAGAAACCTAGATTGTGCATGCTGGCAATTTGTGGGCCAAGCATCTCATTGGCAACAAACAGATGCCTGAGGTACGCCTTGCTGTATCTTATGTCAACAAAGGTTAACCCATTCGGGTCAATGGGGCCATAATCATCGGCCCACTTTTTATTTTTTATGTTGATTATGCCCTCGCTGGTAAATAGCATACCATTACGCCCGTTGCGGGTTGGCATAACGCAATCGAACATATCTACCCCTCGATCAATCGCTTCCAAAATGTTTTCGGGAGTACCAACGCCCATAAGGTAGCGGGGCTTTTCCTTTGGTAGTATCTCGTTAACCAGCTCAACCATCTGGTACATCACTTCGGCAGGCTCACCCACCGAAAGCCCACCAATGGCATAGCCATCTCTGTCTTTTTGGGATATGTACTCTGCTGCCCTTCGGCGCAGATCGGGATAAACGCATCCCTGAACGATAGGGAAAAGCGTTTGGGAATACCCATACAGGGGATCCGTTTCATCGAATCGTTGGATACACCTATCAAGCCAGCTCTCGGTGAGATCTAGTGATCTTTTGGCATACTCGTAGGTAGCATCGCCAGGGGGGCACTCATCAAAAGCCATGATGATATCGGCGCCAATAACGCGTTGGATATCCATCACGCTCTCGGGCGAAAAGAAATGTTTCGAACCATCAATATGCGAGCGGAAATGTGCCCCTTCGGGTTTCAGCTTGCGGTTTGCGGCTAGCGAGAACACTTGGTATCCTCCGCTGTCGGTAAGTATGGGCCTATTCCATGATATGAAACTATGTAACCCTCCGGCACCCCGTAGTATATCTAGCCCCGGCCTGAGGTACAGGTGGTATGTGTTACCCAGAATTATTTTTGCATCAATATCATTCTCCAGCTCCCTGTGGTTAATTCCCTTAACGCTACCCACAGTTCCAACAGGCATAAAGATTGGGGTGGGAATTTGGCCATGGTCTGTAGTGATAAGGCCACTGCGGGCGTTACTGTTTGCTGCTAAAGAATTTATGTTGAATTGCATTGGTGTAATTTGATCATTTGTA